>JAGXGN010000068.1 GCA_024636705.1 Halomonas sp. | reverse complement strand
CCCGCGACGAGCGACTCCCGCTGCCGGAAACGCCGTGCAGCCTGGCCCTCGGTGACAGCCCTCACTTCGACAGTCGACGCCTGCGGCTGAGGGAAGAGTCCTTCACCCTGCCGGTGACCTGGCTCGAGCTCGACCTGGACAGCGGTGAACGCACCCGGCTCAAGCAACAACCCATCCATGGCGACCTCAGACCCGAAGACCTGGTCTGCCAGCGGCTCTGGGCCAGCTCACACGATGGTGAGCGGATTCCCGTCTCGGTGGTCAGGCGTGCCGACCTTGCCGGACACCCCTTGCCGACGCTTCTGTACGGCTATGGCGCCTATGGCGAGGTGCTGGATCCCTGGTTCTCGGTGGCGCGACTGGAACTGCTGGAACGCGGCATGGCCTTCGCCGTGGCCCATGTGCGGGGCGGTGGCGACCGCGGCGAACCCTGGTACCTGGCGGGAAAGCTGGAACACAAGCAGAACAGCTTCCGTGACTTCCTCGCCGCCCGTGACAGCCTGGTCGACATGGGCATCAGCGACGGCGAGCGCATCGCCGCCTATGGTGCTAGTGCCGGTGGACTGCTGGTGGGCGCCAGCCTCAACCTGGCACCGGAGGCCTTCTGTGCCGCCGTGCTCGATGTGCCCTTCGTCGATGTCCTGCGCACCATGGAGAATCCCGATCTCCCCCTGACCACCGCCGAATACACCGAATGGGGCAACCCCGACGAGGCCGATGCCCGCAGGCGTATCGGCGCCTACTCGCCCCTGGACAACCTCTCGGCCCAACCCTGGCCGGCGGTGTTCCTGCAGGGCAGCTGGCATGACACCCGGGTACCCTACTGGGAACCCGCCAAGCTCTATGCGCGCCTGACGGAACTGGGCAACGAACGCGACCCCTCTCGGCAACGCCCCGTGCTGCTGCGAACGGATATGGCGGCGGGCCATGGCGGCGCCTCGGGCCGCTTCAAGGCCTGGCATGACAATGCCCGCCAGGATGCCTTCATCCTCTGGGCACTGGGGCTGGCAGACCGGGAGGCCTGAGGACACGGCGGCCGATGATCGATCAGCCGTCGATGGGCAGGATGGCGATGATGTGGTCCTCGAGTTCCTCCTCGGGGACCTCGCGCTTCGAGACGGCGAAACTGCGCACACTGATGCCCTTGCGATGCATCCGTTCGGGGCCGCCTGCGATCAAGGGATGCCAGGCGGCGAGCCTGCGCCATTCCGCGACTCGGCGGTAGGCGCAGGACTTCGGCAGCCAGCGAAAGTCCTCGATGCGCTCTGGGGTGAGCTGGGTGCAGTCAGGCACCTTCTCGAAGCGGTTGGCGTAGTCGCTGCATCGGCAGCTGTGCGTATCCAGGAGTTCGCAGGCGACGTTGAGTACCGCCAGGTCGCCGCTTTCCTCGTCGTGGAACTTGAGTAGGCAGCACTGGCCGCAGCCGTCGCAAAGGGCCTCCCACTCCTCATCGTCTAGCTCCTCGAGCGTATAGTGCTCCCAGAATCGCTCGCGCATTCAGTCTCCTTGGGGGTCAGACCCCTCGGCAAACGTCGGGGTCGTTCCATGGTGGTCGAGCAGATAGTCCTCCTTGGCCGGGGGCATCTGCAGGTAGAAGCCCGACTCGCGGATCGCCGCCATCACGTCGACCGCCTGGGCCCGCCCCAGCCGCTTCTCGGGACTGAGGATCAGGGTCATGGCCGTGAGCGGTGTGCCGAAACGCTCGAGCAATGCCTCAGGCACCTCGGCGACACCCCAGCGCTTGTCCACATAGAGATACATCCCCTCCTGACGCGGGCTCTTGAAGACCTGGCACAGCAGCTTGTCGCCCCGCATGCGATCATCGCTCATCGCGACACCCCCTCCAGCGCCGACTGCAGGGCCTCATTCAATCGAAGGCCCCGCCAGCCGGTCGGCAACGACAGGGGCTCGCCTTCCAGGTCCGCGGTGACCAGGGCTTCCAGATCACGGCGGCGCATCAAAACTTCCGACGCCATCCCCAGGGCCTCGGCCTCGGCGTTGACAACCGCCTTCAGGGCCTTGAGGCGCTGCTTGAAGGCCGGTGCCATGGGGGAAGGCATCGCCGGTGGAAGGTCCTCGTCGTCGACACGCAGCGCCTCACCGACCAATGCCAGCAAGTCATCACCCTCGCGCTTGATCAGCGGCGGCTTGAGGCCCTCGACCCTGGCCAGCTCGACGCGGTTCTTCGGCAGCTGCTCGGCGATGGCGTAGAGCAATCGATCATGGACCAGCCAGCCACGCGGGACATCACGCGAGCGCGCCTCCCCTTCCCGCCAGATGCAGAGGCGCCGATAGGCCTCGATCTGGCGTGGCGAGAGCCGCCACAGCTGACGATGACGCTGATACCAGAGGCCATCCGCGGCCTCGCTGCGTACCGCCTGGGCGACAAGCTCGCTGCAATCCTCCTCCAGCCAGGCCAGGCGTCCGAGGCTGACCAGCGCCGCTCTCTGGCCCTCCCAGACCTCGACCAGGTAGATGACATCCAGGGCGGCGTAGCTCAGCTGTGAATCGGTCAACGGCCTGAGCAGCCAATTGGAGCGTGTCTCGTCCTTGGGCAGGGTCTTGCCCGTCCAGTGGGACACGAGCTTCTGGTAGCCCATGGACGGGGTCTCGCCGAGCAGTCCCTGGGCGAGCTGAGTATCCACCAGGGGGCTCAGGGGCACATCGGCCCAGTGGGCGAAGACCTCGAGATCCTCGCTGGACGCATGCAGCAGCTTCAAGGGACCTTCACCGAGCAGCCGGCGGAAGGCATGGGTACAGGCCACCGCGAGGGGATCGACGATGTAGGCAGGCCCGGAACCGGCGGCGAACTGGATCAAGGCCGGTACGGGGTGGAAGGTGTTCTCGCGAAAGAACTCGGTATCCAGCGCAATCACCGGGGCATCGGCCACCTCGGCACAGGCGATGTCGAGGGCGGCGGTCGTATCGATCCAGCGAATCTCGGGGGTCAGGGGCATTCGGTTTCCGGCAGGTGGTTTCTCGGGAATCAGTCGCCCCGGAACGGCAGGCGACCATTGAAGGCACGGCTCAGTGTACCGCCATCGACGTACTCGAGCTCCCCGCCCATGGGCATGCCATAGGCGAGGCGCGACAGGGTGACGCCCTGGCCGACCAGTTGCGCACTGATGTAGTGGGCCGTGGCCTCGCCCTCCACGGTGGGATTGGTGGCGAGTATCACCTCCTGGATCCCTCCCTCGGCGACCCGAGCCTCGAGCTGGTCGAGACCGATGTCTTCGGGACCGATGCCATCCAGCGGGGAGAGGTGGCCATGCAGGACGAAATAGTGGCCGCGGTAGCCGCCGGCATCCTCGAAGGCCAGCTGATCGGCCGGGGATTCCACCACGCAGAGCAGGCTGTCATCGCGACGGCCACTGGCACAGATACGACAGATCTCTTCCTCGGTGAGGGTACGGCAACGTCGGCAATAGCCGACCCGCTCCAGTGCCTCACCCAGCACCTCGACCAGCCGTCGGCTACCCTCGCGGTCACGCTCCAGCCGGTGCATGGCCATGCGCTGGGCGGTCTTGGGCCCGACGCCCGGCAAGACGCGCAGCGACTCCATCAGGCGTTCGATCAGCGGAGAAAAGCTCATCAGAACGGCATCTTGAACCCCGGTGGCAAGTCCAGCCCCGCCGTGGCTTCCTGCATCTTCTCCTGGGAACTGGCCTCGACCTTGCGTACGGCATCGTTGACCGCGGCGGCCAGGAGGTCTTCGAGCAGTTCCTTGTCTTCCTCCATGACGCTGGGATCGATATCGACCTTGCTGACGTCATGACGACCGTTCATGGTCACCTTGACCATGCCGGCACCGGCTTCGCCCAGCACCTCGGCCTTGGCAACCTCCTCCTGGATACGCTGCATCTTTTCCTGCATTTCCTGGGCCTGTTTCATCAGGTTACCCATTCCGCCCTTCATCATGGCAATGTCCTCTTCTATAGGGTTAGTGTTCTGAGGGTTAGTGATATCGAAAAGTCGGATCACAGCAGAGGGCCTTTGTCGGTCAGCCATGGGCCTCGACCTCTCCGGACTTGACCGTCGCTTCGATCAAACGTGCGCCGAAGGTCTCCTTCAACTGCCGGACATGGGGGTCACTGGCCAGCGCCTCGACGGCCTCGGCATGACGCGCGGCCGCCAGTCGCTCGGCCTGCTGGCGAGGCGTCTCGATATCCTCCGGCAACACCCCCTCCTCGATGTTCAGGCGCCGCGTGATACCTACATCGGCAAGGGCCTGCTGGATCCGCTCCAGGTGCACCTGAGCGTTCATCGCCGACAGGGTCGGGTCCAGGCGAAGCGTCAGGGCGTCGCCATCATCGGCTTCCAGCACACAGTTGGCCGCCAGGTTGCGCGTCAGGCCCCCCAGGCCTAGGGACTCGAAGCGTTGCAACCAGACCTCATGGGTAAGGGACGAGACGCGGGATACCGGGGGGGATTCTGCCTGGGGTGGCGTCGTGATCGCTTGGGTACTACCCGGGATCTCAGGCGAGATGTCGGCGGCCCGATGGGGACTGTCTTGCACGCCATCGTCGCGTTCGTCCCTGGGGGCTTCCCAGGGCAGGGGGGCGTCACTGGGTGCGGGGGGCGGTGACGTCTCTGGTGACGCCCCCGGTGACGAAGCCGACGAGGGAGATGAGGATCCATCATCCCCGCGGAGGGGCAACGGCGTCTGAGCCGGTTTGGGCACGCCCTGGGGCCGGAAAGCCAACATCCGCAGCAGGGTCATCTCCAGGGCGGTGCGCAGATCGGGGGCATTATCCATGTCCCCGCGTCCATGGATACCGATCTGGTAGTAGAGCTGGATATCCTCGGCGGTAAACCGCGCAGCCAGGGCCAGCAGCGTCTCCCGGTCTCCATGGCCGTTATCCAGGGCCTCGGGCACCATCTGGGCAATGGCCAGGCGATGCAGCACGGCGGTAACGTCGTCGAGTACCGCCGCGAAGTCAGGTGCCTGTTCGCCCAGGGCCGCCACTTCGCTCAGCAGCCGGGCGGCATTGACCTCGGCCAGCGCCTCGACGAGCGCCAGCACATGGCGATGGTCCAGGGTGCCGAGCATCGCGGCCACGTCGGCGTGGCGGACCTCGCCCTGGCCGAAGGCAATGGCCTGGTCGGCCAGGCTCATGGCATCGCGCATGGAGCCCTCGGCGGCCTTGCCCAGCAACCATAGGGCGCTTTCCTCGAAGGGAACCGACTCGGCTTCCAGTACCTTGGCCAGATGCTCGACGATCCGTTCCGGCAACATCTGCTTGAGGGTGAACTGCAGGCACCGCGACAGCACCGTGGGCGGCAACTTCTGCGGGTCGGTGGTTGCCAGCAGGAACTTCACGTGGGGAGGTGGCTCTTCCAGGGTCTTGAGCAGCGCATTGAAGCTGCTCGTGGAAAGCATGTGCACCTCGTCGATCAGGTACACCTTGTAGCGTCCCTGGGTCGGCGCGTACTGCACGTTATCGAGCAGTTCTCGGGTGTCCTCCACCTTGGTCCGCGAGGCGGCATCGACCTCGATCAGGTCAACGAAGCGCCCCTCGTCGATGGAACGACAGCTGTCGCACTCGCCGCAGGGCGTCGAGGTCACGCCCTCGTCGCCCTGGCCGTTGGCGGTGCAATTCAGGCACTTGGCGAGGATCCGTGCCAGGGTGGTCTTGCCGACCCCGCGCGTACCCGTGAACAGGTAGGCGTGATGCAACCGGCCCTGATCCAGGGCATTCACCAGGGCACGCTGCACATGCGCCTGACCGACCAGTTCATGGAAGGTACGCGGGCGCCATTTTCGGGCCAGAACCTGATAGCTCATGCAGCACGGGATCCTTGGGGTTGAACGGACAGCACAGGCACATCATCGAGCAACGAACCTGGGCGGCGCAACGGTAAAGGATCATTCTATCGACTGGGGAGGATCGCGGAAAGGCAAGGCGTCTACCGTCACTGCTTGATGACCCTGTCGCGTCCGGCTTCCTTCGCCGCATAGAGGTCTCGATCGGCCCTGGCCCAGAGGTGGTGGAGGCGTTCATCGGCGTCGCTCACCGTCGCCACCCCGGTGCTCAGTGTGACCCGGAAATCTTCCCCATCGTCGCCCTGAAAGGCCATCGCCGCAAAGGCGTGTCGCAAGTCCTCGGCGATCCGTAGCCCACCCTCGGCAGCGGTCCCCGGCAGGACCAACAGGAATTCCTCGCCGCCGGTACGTCCCGCTACATCGATCTCGCGGAGGCGATCCTCGAAGAGTCGCGCCAGCTGCTGGAGCACCACATCACCCACGACATGACCATAGCGGTCATTGACGTCCTTGAAATGGTCCAGGTCGATGACCACCAGGGAGAAAGGCGTACCGAAACGGCGGAAACGTGCCAGCTCCTCCTCCATGCAGCCGAGCAGATGGCGGCGGTTGTAGAGACCGGTCAATTCATCGGTAACGGACAGGCGCCGGAGGCTTTGCTGCTCCTCATGGCGCTCGGTGATGTCTTCCAGCACGCCGAAAAGCCATCGGGGCCTACCCAGATGATCTGGCCTGATCAAGCCGCTACGGTCGTGAACCCAGATCCAGCGACCATCACCCCGCTGCATGCGATAGATCTCATCGAAGCCCGACGAGATCTCGCCATCGAATGCCTCGGCGGCCTCGAGGAAGGCGGCACGCTCACTTTCGTGGACCCGCTCGGACCAGGCCTCGAGGCTGAAGGTCTGCAGCGTCTCCACGGGAAGACCGAGGATCTCGGCGAGGCGATCATCCCCCTGGATCGAACCGTCATCGAGATCCCATTCCCATAGCCCGACGCCCGTCAACGCGAGAGCGGCCTTCAGGTAACGGCTGATTTCCTGCTTGTCGCCATCTTCATAGAACGCGCGCATGTCAGCCTGTCCCCTTTAGCCGACGACGATGTTACTTAATGTGACCCCACAAGGACAAGGCGCCGGGCACAAATGACGATATCGGCCCGATCGGGACTCGACTTGATACACTGGCACCGATACCCGAGGCATCTCACGCAACGGCCACCACGGAGTCTCCGATGACACTGACGCCCCCCATGATGGCGGCGCTCGCCGCCCTGTTCGCCGGCCTGGTGGCGTTCACCCTCGCCGCCTTTCTCGCCGCGCGACGCCGGGACAGCGAACGTCGGGCACATGACGCCGGCCAGGCAGCCGTCCAGGGAGAATGTGCCGCCCTGCGTGAATCGCTGGCCACGGCGACCGCCCAGCGCGACGAGGCCCACCAGGCCCTGGAACGCTACCGGCAATGGTGGCAAGCCGAGAAACAGGCACGCGAGGACCTGGCCAGCCGGCTTTCCGAGCTGCAGAGTCGCCAGGCCGAGCTGACCACCACCCTGGTCCAGAAGCAGCAGCACCATACCGAGCAACTGGAATTGGTGCGCAGCAGCCGTGATCAGCTCAAGCAGGAATTCGAGAACCTGGCCAACGAGATCCTCGAACGCAAGGGCAAGGCGTTTTCCGAGCTGTCGGAGAAGAATATCCAGGGGCTCATGCTGCCCATGCAGGTCGAGATGAAGGGATTTCGCGAGAAGGTCGAGAGCATTCACCGCTTCGACACCGAACAGCGAGCCGGCCTGCGCACCGAACTTCAGCATCTGCAGAATCTCAACCGCGAGATCACCGAACAGGCCAGCAAGCTCACCCAGGCCCTGCAGGGGCAGAAGAAGATCCAGGGCAACTGGGGAGAGCTGATGCTGGAGAATGTGCTGGAGGGCTCCGGGCTGCGACCGGGCAAGGATTATCAGCGCGAGCAGAGTTTCACCACCGAGGATGGCCGCAGGCGACCGGATGCCATCGTCTATCTTCCCCAGGGCAAGCACCTGGTGATCGATGCCAAGACGTCGCTCGCCGCCTATGTGCGCTATGTGAACGCCGAGGACGAAACCGAACGGCAAGGGGCCCTCGCCGCCCACGCCCGAGCCGTCGGCGAGCGCATCACCGAACTGGCCGACAAGCACTACTACGCCCTGCCGGGACTCAACTCACCCGAAGTGGTGGTGATGTTCATTCCGGTGGAATCAGCCTATGTCGAGGCGCTCAAGTACGACGAGACGCTCTATCAAAGAGCCATCGAGAACCATGTGCTGGTCGCCACCCCCACCACCCTGCTCACCAGCCTGAACATCGTCCGCCAACTCTGGCGCTTCGAGGACCAGAGTCGCCACAGCGCCGAACTGGCCAGGCGAGCGGAGGCCTTCTACAACAAGCTGCGACTCTTCCTGGAAAGCATGCAGGACGTGGGGAAGAAGATCGACGGCGCCCGGGAAAGTTATGACGAGGCGATGAATCGGCTGGTCAATGGTCGTGGCAACCTCATCAAGCAGACCCATGAATTCAAGGACCTCGGCGTGGCGGTCAGGAAGGAGCTGCCCTCTGAACTGGTCGACCGGGCGGAGCTGGAACTGGGCCACGAGGACAGGGCGAGACCCCCACCGCATGACGATGGCGCCATACAGGAACCGCCTCAACTCTGAGCAGTTGGACCGTATCGAAGGAATAGTTGTCCAGCGGGGCCTTCGGCGAGGCATCGAACTCGGGTGAACTCTCGTTCCTGGCATCGATGACGATGGCCACCAGGTTGATCCCATAGGGTAGGGAACACTACCCTCATGTACTGGTCCATGACTGCCCTAGGGTGGCCGTTACTCAAAACACCCCGGACGACGCCGGGGTGGAAAATGCCTACAGGAGACCATGCCTATGCTCACCTCACCATCAGTACCACGCTATCCTCAAACACCTTCCTCAAACACCGTCATCCTTGATTCGACTCTCCTTGTCCTGACCCTTTACTGTCTTGACCCTGTATGAGAAAAGCGTCCTTGCTCGATGCCGCCCTCCATTGCGGAGGTCCCTGAAGACTTTCTGCCAGATCAAGCGCCACAACCCTACTTTTGAAGCGTGGCCCAGCGCCCGAGGGTATGCCGAAGGAAAATGCCATCAGTCGGTGTAGGACATTGCCGATAGCCATGCGGACCCGTCATGGAAACAACGACATCGCATCCCGTGGTTGCCTCGCCGTCATCCAGGCTCGACAATACCGACTTCTCCTCAGAGTCCGGACCTGGAAGCCAGGTTCGCTATCCGAGACCTGCCCTCCTCGATCCGCGTCAGGGAAAGGACACCATGCCTCGCAACGACATCACCTTCGAGCAGGTGGCTGCCGCCGCCGACAATCTGACACACAAGGGGGTGAATCCCACCCTGCGAAGGATTCGCGAGCACCTGGGCACTGGTTCGCTGAATATCATTCAGCGCCATTTCACCGCCTGGCGGTCGAACCGGCCGGCCACCAAGCGTGCCCCGATCGAATTGCCCCAGAACCTGCTTTCCGTCCTGCTGACAGAGATCGAACAGCAGACGGAAACCGCCCGTGAGGAGGCCGAGAGGCTGGTCGAAGAGATCCACAGCGATGCCTCTACCCTGGCCGAACTGGGCGAGACCCTGGAGACGAGGAACGAGCAGCTCAGCAATCGCCTCGACGCCGTCGAGAAGGCCCTTGAACTCGCCACAAGCCGTCGTGATGCGCTGAGCACGGAAGGCAAGGCACTGCGTGATGAGCTCAAGCATGAGCACCTGGGACGGCTGGAGTCCCGAGAGCAATTAGCCAAGACGACCCAGCAGGCCAAGATGCTGGCCACGCAACTGGAAGAGGAACAGAAGGCGCGTCAGAATGCCGAGCGGGCGACCAAGACGGCAGAGGCCAGCCGCATCAAGGCAGAGCGTGATCGTGCGGTGGCAGAAGCCCAGCGCGATGCCGCCCTGGAGCAGGCAAGGGAGCGCGCCGAACAGCTCGAAGCCCAACGCCAGGCAGTCCAGGCGGAACGCACCCAGCAACGCAAGGAAATCAGCGACATGCGGGCGGGACACAAGGCTCGGCTGGACAAGTCTGAGCAGGCCCGCCAGGACGCCCTGAAGCAGGCCCAGGAAGCCTCTCAGCGAGCCAGCAAGGCGGAGATTCGCGCCGAGGCGCTGGAAGCGACCCAGACGGCGCTCAAGTCACGACTCGACACCCTGCAGTTCCAGAAGCGACAGGTCGGCGTGGGTAGTCGAAGGACAGGATCGCCTCGTCAGGAAGAAGATTGAGGCGGCCGGCGGCCGGTGTCCTGGCGCCATGACGGCCCGAGCGATATGAACCGGATACGAATGAAACGACGATGACGGGTCTCGAGGAATACCAGTACGTACTGATCGGTCTTATCTTCGTCTGGAGTGGCTTCGTCAGGACCAGCCTGGGGTTCGGTGGTGCCGTCCTCGCCCTGCCCTTCCTGCTGTTGGTGCATGATGACCCCCTGGTGTTCCTGCCCCTGGTCGCCGTTCACCTGATGATCTTCTCCAGTTGGATCGCCTGGCGTGGTCATCGGCTCGCGCTAGCCGCCAGCAGTACCGAGCAGGCAACGGCCAGCAACATCGACTGGGCCTACCTGTTCAAGGCCTTGAAGATCATGATCATTCCCAAGCTGATCGGGGTCGTGGGGCTCTTGACGCTACCGCCGCGCGTCATGACCATGATCATCTTCCTGATCGTCATGGTCTATGCGATCGGCTATGTGCTCGACAGGCCCTTTCGCAGCCGCAATCGCTATGTCGACTATTTGCTGCTGTCACTGGGTGGCTATGTCAGTGGCACCTCCCTGATCGGCGCGCCCCTGATCGTCGCCGTGTTTGCCTCCCATGTGGCCAAGCAT
>JAGXGN010000067.1 GCA_024636705.1 Halomonas sp. | reverse complement strand
TATAAGAGACAGGCGGAGACATGGAGGCATCGCATGGGGCGGTGTTCCTTGATTCGGTGTCAGTGGGGTTCGGGCGCCCCCAGCGGCGTGGCGCGACGCTGCAGGCGCTCGCGCAGGCTGTGGTGGCGGCCCAGTAGTGCCGAGAGCAGGTAGGCAGCACCGGCCAGCAGGATGATCGCCGGACCGGACGGCAGGCTCAGGTGGTAGGAGAGCAGCAGCCCGCCGGTGCTGGCGACCATGGCGATGCCCACGGCAATGCCGATCAGCCCCTCCAGGCGCTTGCTCCAGAAGCGTGCCGTGGTGGCCGGCAGCATCATCAGGCCCACCGCCATCAGGGTGCCCAGGGTCTGGAAGCCGGCGGTGAGGTTGAGCACCACCAGGGCCAGGAAGGCACCGTGGATCAGCCCGCCGTGCACACCCTGGCCGCGCAGGAACAGCGGGTCCAGGCACTCCACCACCAGGGCGCGGAAGATCACCGCCAGGATCACTACGATCAGGCTGCTGATGCCGGCGATCAGCACCAGAGCGGTGGTGTTCACGGCCAGTATCGAGCCGAACAGCACATGGGTCAGGTCGACGCTGTTGCCGCCCAGCGACA
The DNA here is from genome assembly GCA_024636705.1 of Halomonas sp. Lineage (GTDB taxonomy): Bacteria > Pseudomonadota > Gammaproteobacteria > Pseudomonadales > Halomonadaceae > Halomonas. The sequence continues at coordinate 21,941 of JAGXGN010000067.1, read as the reverse complement.
CCAGCATCACCCCCGCCGCCAGCGAGATCAGGAAGAAGCTGGCCATGGCGGAGTCCTCGCGATGGCCGGTCATCTGCGACACGCTGCCGGCCAGCACCGCCACCAGCAGCCCCGAGAGGATGCCGCCCAGGCTCATCATCGGCAGCGAGAAGCCGGCGAATAAAAAGCCCAGCGCCACGCCGGGCAGGATGGCATGGGCCATGGCGTCGCCGATCAAGCTCATCCCGCGCAGCATCAGGAAGACACCCAGCGGCGGGGCGGCGAGCGACAGTGCCAGGCCGGCCACGAAGGCGCGTTGCATGAAGCCGTAGTCGAAGGGGGCGAGCAGCCAGGCGTCAAGCAGTTCCAGCATCGAGGGATTCCGGGAAGGTCAGGGGCAAGCGCGGCGCCCGGGGCGGCTGGCCGGCGTAGCGATCGAACAGCGATTCGGGGCTGACCCAGCGACCGTGGCCGCCGGCCAGGAAGAGCACGTCGTCGGCCAGGCGCGAGAGCTGTTCCATGTCGTGGAGCACCACGATGATGGTGGCGCCCTGCCGGGCCATGTCGCGCAGCGCGTCCATCAGCACGTCCACGGTCTCGATATCGACGTTGGCGAAGGGCTCGTCGAGCAGCAGCAGTTCGGCCTCCTGCATCAGGGTGCGGCCGAGCAGGGCGCGCTGGCGTTGGCCGCCGGAGAGCTCGCCGAGCGGGCGGTGGGCCAACTGGGAGATGCCTAGCCTCGCCATGATCTCGCGGCCGCGGCGGTAGTGGGCGGCACAATAACCTTTCAGCGCCCCGTGGCTGGGCCAGGTGCCGGTCATGATCAGCTCTTCCACGCTCATCGGGAAGGTGAGGTCCAGGGCCAGCTGCTGGGGCAGCCAGGCATAGCGCTCCCTGGGCACCTGGCATTCCACATAGCCGGCCACTGGGGTCAGCATGCCCATGATCGCCGAGATCAAGGTGCTCTTGCCGGCGCCGTTGGCACCGATCAGCGCAGTGATGGCGCCGTCCATGAAGCGGCCGTCCAGGTGCTCGAGGATCGTGCGGCCGCCGCGGGCCAGCTGCAGGTCGTGCAGTTGCAGGCGCGACATCAGGACCACCAGCCGGCGGCCCAGGAGACCGTCAGCCACAGGCCGGCCAGCGGTGCGGCGACCAGCAGCAGGCGGCGGGTCGCGGCCAGCGACATCAACGAGAAATGGCAGGGTCCTTCCGGGCGATGCCGGTGCGTGTGATGTGCCATGGGGGAGATCTCCGAAAACTCGCGGAAGTTATAACATAACAATAATCGCCCTGACCAGTGTCTGCCGGCGAGATCTCGTCAGGCCATCATGGCGACGAGCGGCTAGATCCCCAGGGCGCGGCGAATCATCCACTGCTTGGCCTGGGGGAGGCGTTCGGCCAGGGCCAGTCCCGCCGCGCCGGCCTTGCGCAGCCCATTGCCCCCGGTGAACACCCGATGAAAAGTCTCGGTCGCCGCCATCATGGCCAGGGTCTGGGGGCGGCGTTCCAGGGCATAGCGGCCGATGGCGGCCAGGCCGCCGAGATCCTTGCCATGGTCATGGGCATAGGCCAGCCGCTCGCCCAGGGTGATCACATCCTGGAGGCCCAGGTTGAGGCCCTGGCCGGCCAGCGGATGGACCACGTGGGCGGCATCCCCGACCAGCACGACCCGGGAGGCCGTGTAGTGGCGCGCATGCTGGCGCTTGATCGGGAAGCTGGCCCGGCCGAGCACCCGTTCCAGGCCGCCCAGGCGCGAGGGAAACTCACGCTCGATGGTGGCTTTCAGGGTCTCGTCATCCATAGCCTCGCGGGCCCTGACCCTTTCCGGGTCGCCATACCAGACCAGGGAGGCATGATGGCCCGGCAGGGGCAGCATGGCTTGAGGGCCCTCGGGCGTGAAGCGCTGCCAACTGACGTCCTGCTGGGGCAGGGTCGTCTCCACGTTGATGATCAGGGCGCGCTGGTGATAATCCGTGACATCGGCCTGGATGCCGGCCCGCTCGCGCACCCGGGAGTTGGCGCCGTCGGCCCCCACCAGCAACGATGCCCCCAGCAGGCGGCCATTGTCCAGTTCAAGGAGCACTCGCTCATGGCCGCCGATCTGGTTGATCGGAGACGCGTTGCAGAGACACTCGACATTGGGCATCGCCTCCAGGCACGCCCAGAGGGCCTGACGGATCACCCGGTTCTCGACGAAGCTACCGAAATCCTCCAGGCCGATGGACTCGGCGCTGAAGCGGGTCTCGCCGTGCCCCTCGATGTCCCAGGCATGGATATGCCGGAAGGGACAGCGCCGTGCCGCCGGGATCAGCGCCCAGGCCCCCACGGACTCGAGCAGCTGCTGAGACGCCAGGTTGAGTGACGAGACCCGCAGATCGAAGCGGTCGTCGTCTATCGGGGCCGGTGCCTCATCGGCTTCCACCAGGGCGACCCGCAAGCCCTGCCTGCCAAGGGCGGCCGCCAGAGCGGCACCGACCATCCCGCCGCCAACGATGATCACATCGACGCTATCGTTCATTGCTTCCCCCAGTTACCAGGCGCTGGCCTGGCCTATCGCCATGGCCAGGGTCAAGACTACCAAGGACGGGAGGTCGACAGCCATGCCGGGCGTGGACGGGGTCTCCGGGAAGGCGAGCAGGGGTGCTACCAGAGTGTGCTACGCTCGGCGGATTCCCGACCGGCAAGGCTCGCGCCCTACCTCGCCTGGGTGAGCTTCGCCGTCTACCTCAACGCCACCACCTGGTGGCTTAATGGCGGCTAGGCATGACACTGGCGTGGGAGCAGGGCTGGTGATGGCAGGCATCCGTGAGTGATCTGGAGGTGCTAAGCTAACGGCATATCGCCCGTCACGGATGATCACCCGCCATGCCTGCTTCCCTCCTTGATCGACATCGCCTCCTGCCGTTGCTCCTGCTGGCCACTACCCTGGGGCTTGCCGGTTGCGATGGCGTCGACACCCGCCAGGGTGAGCCGACACCCCGCCCGAGCGTCTCGCCGGAGTCCACCGGCTTTTCGGGTGAGGCCATGGTGCGTCAGGCCGACATGGCCAGTGTCAGCCAACCGGCGAGTAAAAGTTCTCAGAGCGAGACCCAGGCCCGTATCGAGGAACGCCGTAACTACAGCCTGCAGTTCGATGATGCCGAACCGCTGTTGGCGGCCTATAACGAGACCCATGAGGCCTGCCTGGCGGCGGCCGTGTGCCGAGTGGAGCAGGGCAGCCTGCAGACACCCCGCAACGGCCTGGCCAATGGCTACCTGGCCATGCGGGTGGCTCGTGACCGGGTGGAGGAGGCCGCACCGGTGCGGCTGGTGGCCGATTCGCCGGCCCTGAGCGGGGTGGAGATCAGCCGTAACGATCGTACCCAGCAGATGATCGACACCGAGGCCCGCCTGGAACAGCAGATCGTGCTGCGCGAGCGCCTTCAGGAGCTCGCCCTGGAGGGCCGCACTTTCAGCGAACGGAGCATCCAGGATCTGCTGCAGGTGGAACGTGAACTGGCCCGGGTGCAGGGCGAGATCGAATCCATGCAAGGCCAGAAGCGCTACCTCGCCCAGGTCACCGAGACCGTGTCGATCTCGGCCAGCTTCCAGGAGCAGCGCTGGGTGGAACCCCGCGAGCATGGCGTGCTGGCCCCGCTGTGGCGTGCCCTGGATCGCAGCACTACGCTGTTCTTCGAATCGTTGGGCCAGGTTATCCTGGTGGTGGTCCTCCTCACTCCCTGGCTGGTCCTGGGTATTCCCGTCCTGTGGCTGCTCAGTCGGCTGTGGCGCCCACTGCGTCGCGCCTTCTCCCGGCTGGGCGAGAAGCGGCGCGCGCGCAGGAGCGGGACCGAAGGCTAGTCGAACAGCTCGGTGTCGACCTCTGCCTGCAGCGCCTCGCCGTAGCGCTCGCCCGCCACCTGGTCCGGAGTCAGTACGGCGTCCAGCCGGGCGACGGTAGCCGGCGCCAGGCATAGCTCGGCGGCGGCCAGGTTCTCGCGCATGTGGGCCACCGAGCGCGTACCGGGGATCGGCAGGATGTCGTCGCCCTTGGCGCGTAGCCAGGCCAGGGCGAGCTGGCCGGTGCTCACCTCGAGCTCATCCGCCACCGCCTGGATGGCCGCCAGCTGTTGCAGGTTGCGGGGCAGGTTCTCGGCACTGAAGCGCGGCAGACCGCGGCGGATGTCGCCTTCCGCCAGCGGGGTGTCGGCCAGGATCGCGCCGGCCAGGAAGCCCCGGCCCAGCGGGCTGAAGGCCACGAAGGCGGTACCCGCCTCGCGACACGCCTCGATTACCGCGATCTCGGGGTTGCGGGTCCACAGCGAGTATGCCGTCTGCACCGCGGCGATGGGGTGCTCGGCCCTGGCGCGGCGCAGGGTCTCCGCGGAGACCTCCGAGAGTCCGATGGCGCCGATCTTGCCCTCCGCCACCAGTCGCGCCAGTGCACCCACGCTTTCCTCGATGGGTACCGTCCTGTCCCAGCGGTGCAGGTAATAGAGGTCCAGGTGGTCGGTCTGCAGGCGCGCGAGGCTCTCCTCGCACTGGTGGCGCAGCGTCTCGGGGCGTCCGTCGATCACCTTGCGGCCCAGTTCGGGGTCGAAGGCCATGCCGCACTTGCTGGCCAGCAGGATCTCGCCGCGCTTGGCCGAGAGCACCTTGCCCACCAGCCGCTCGTTGGCGGTGGCGCCGTAGAGGGTGGCGGTATCGAAGTGGCGATAGCCCATGTCGAAGGCGGCATCGAGGGCGCGCAGCGCCTCCGCCTCGGGCACCGGTTGGTCGTAGCCGTGGGAGAAATTCATGCAGCCCAGGCCGATGGCGGGGGAGCAGATGGCCTGGAGGCGGGAAAAGAGTGTCATCATGGTAGCTCCCTGTTAGCGCTTTCTGGCAATGAACTGCACCACGGCCCCGGTGCCGGTATGGCCGCGCCCTTCGACCACGTCGCGCTCGCACTCGCGGCTGAGCTTGATCTCGAACTCGGCGAAGGCCTCGTTCATCTCGGCGGCGGTGGGGGTGCGGTCCGGGGTGTCCGGGCCGCCGGTGCTGCGGGGCACCTGATCCGGGGTATAGGCTTCGAGAATCAGCACGCCGCCGGGCTTCAGCGCGCGGATTACCTGGCGGTGGAGGTGGGGGCGGCCCGCCGCCGGCAAGTGGCAGAAGATCGACACCACCGCATCGAAAGGCTCGGGCGCGAATTCATGCTCGGTGAGATCGGCATTCAGGGTGGTGAGCGCCACCCCCTGATGCTCGGCCAGCCGCGCGGCCTTGCGCAGGCCCACCGAGGAGGCATCCACCGAGGTGACCCAGTGGCCGAGCCCCGCCAGGTAGACGCCGTTGCGCCCCTCACCGTCTGCCAGGCACAGCACCCGCTTGGGCGCCTCGCCGATCAAGCCGGCATGCTCGCGCAGGAAGTCGTTGGGTTCGGTGCCGTAGATGTAGTCGTCCGTGCTGTAGCGCTCATCCCACATGGTGGATTCCTCGAACTCATAATGTGCTGTCACCAAAGAATAACAGCCACCCGTCGGACGCGGCTATCGCTCGCGGGTATGCTGTGCAGCGTGATGTCGACGCCGCGAAGTGCGCGGCCGCCTAGGCAGTCTGGCTTGACGACAACAATACGTACCCAGGAGCGCCAGGTTTGGCCATGCCTTCGTTACCTTCATCACCTTCATCCGGAGTGCCTTCTCCCCGCTTTCTTTCCCCGCGCTACCGAGTGCTGCTGGCCGGGGTGTTCAGCCAGCTCCTGTGCATCGGCGTGGCGCGCTTCGCCTACACCCCGCTGCTGCCGATGATGCAGCAGCAGACCTGGCTGAGCGATGCCCAGGGCGGCTGGTTGGCCGCCCTCAACTATGCCGGCTACATGCTCGGCGCGTTGGTGGCGTCTTCCCTCCACAGCATCCGGCTCAAGGACACCCTCTACCGCCTCACCCTGCTGCTGGCGGTGTTCTCCACCGCCGGCATGGCACTGGCCGACAGCTTATGGCTGTGGGCGGCCATGCGCTTCGTGGCAGGCTTCTCCAGCAGCGGCGCCATGCTGCTGGCCTCCGGGCTGATCCTGCATTGGCTGATCAGCCACGGGCAGCGCGGCGAACTGGGCATCCACTTCGCCGGAGTGGGCCTTGGCATGCTGTTGGCGGCCCTGGTGGTGGAGCTGATGCTGCGCCTCGCCTTCGACTGGCAGGCCCAGTGGTGGGGGTTCACCCTGCTGGCTGGCGCCGGCAACTGGACCTTCGCCCTGGTGGGGCTGGCCGCCGCCCCCGCGGTGATGGTGTGGGACCTGCTCGCCCGGCGCATCGGCTACCTGGCCGCGCTGATCGCCGCCATGGCCCTGCAGGTGGTGGGCATCGTGCTGCCGGCACTGACCGACAGCCTTGCCGGCTTACTGCTCAGCGCCGTGCTCTACGGCGGCACCTTCCTCGGTTGCGTGAGCCTGGTGCTGACCATGGCCGGCCGGCTCTACCCGCAGAGCCCCGCGCGGATGATGGGCCGCATGACCCTGGCCTACGGCTCGGCGCAAATCATCGCCCCGGCGCTCACCGGCATGCTCGCCGAGGCCACCGGCCACTACGACATTGGCCTGTGGCTGGCCGGAGGCTTCGTGGCCCTGGGCGCCGTACTGCTGGCCTGGCTACGCGCGGTGGATCAGACCGCCCAGCGGCTGGATGCCGAGGCGAAGGCATCCAGGGCGGGGTGAGGTGATGCTATAGTGGTTGGCAACACGGCCTCGCCTCTTGGCTCTTGCGAGCCTACGCGGGGGTTCTTAATTGTCGCTCGTCGTCGATTCGCCAGACCTGCTTGAGGCGGTTGATGGCGTGAGACCACTTGGGCTTGGTGGGTTTGCAGACGAGGTTTTGGTTGCCGAACAGGCCCACCTCGCTGAAGGCCTCTTTGCGGCTGACGGTGTGTGTCCAGCGCATTGGCACCAGGTTCCCGGTGTCTTCACCGTGGCAGCTTCACGGCAGCGAACCGTCGGTTTTCTTTTGGGAATTGCAAAGCCATGAATCCAGATGCTGTGACGTATTCCCCACAAGGCACCATATGTAGTGTCATAGTGACTAAATGCAGCCAGAAAGCTTGACAAAATCTCTTTTTTTGTAAAAAATGTCAACCATGGATTGACAGCTATAGGATATCGATATCATGTTGCACGATCGCATTCGTCGTGCGCGCCTCCTCAGAGCAATGTCCTTGCAGCAGGTTGCAGACGCGCTAGGGGACATTTCAAAGCAGGCCCTTTCAAAATATGAAAAGGGCAAGGAATCACCTAACTCTACTCGCCTTATACAGATTGCCGAAGCGCTCGGAGTCGAGCCTGAGTATTTTTTTCGTCAGGACTCTGTGGAGCTTGGCGAGGTCGACTTCCGAAAACATTCATCGTTTGGAAAGCGGCAACAGGAAGCGGTGAAAGAGCAGGTGCGCGAGCATCTTGAACGGTATTTTTCAGCAGAAAATTTCTTCGATTCCCAAGATTTGTCGTCAGATTTTTCTAAGTTGCTATATCGCTATCCTGTGCACAGTGGGAAAGAAATTGAGGCGGCTGCGGAAGCCCTGCGTAAGGAATGGGATCTAGGCTCTAACCCTATTGGGAATCTGACCGAAATTCTAGAAGAGAATGGGGTCAAGGTCATTGCACTCGAAGCCCATGACAAGTTTGATGGGTTGTGTGCAGTCGTAAATGGTGGCTCTGATGCAGTCATCGTCAGTAATTCCGAACGCCCGGGGGAGCGTCAGCGTTTTAATCTGGCTCATGAGTTGGGCCACCTTGTCATGGAAATTCCCAGCAATCTACATGGCACTAAAGAGGAAGAGAATTATTGTCACCGATTTGCCGGAGCTTTCCTTTTTCCTCAAGAACAGGTGAAAGAAACTTTTGGAGATAGCCGTCGGCGAGTGTTGTTGAATGAATTCCTTCTGGCGAAGCAAGAGTGGGGTGTTTCTATTCAGGCCATTCTTCGCCGCCTTTATGATTTAGTCATCGTTCGTCAAAGTTTTTATCAAGCAACTTCTAAAAGCTGGTCAATTAGGGGGTTCAGAAAAGATGAGCCTAAACCGATCCCCCCAGAGGCTTTATATCGACTGAAGCAGTTGGTTTACCGTGCGCTGGCAGAAGGCTTGGCGACTCCCTCTCGAGCAGCTGAACTGCTTGGTTCATCGCTTCGCGAAGTAGAGGACATTCTGGCAAACAAGCATCCAGAGGACGTGAATGCCCCAGAAGATTCTGGTCTCTGATACCAATATCTGGATTGACCTGCATCGGGGTGGGTTACTGGAAGTCGCTTTCCATCTGCCCCATCAGTTTGTCACTACAGATTTCGTGTGGCATGAGCTTCAGCGCCCCCCAGGGGCTCAGCTAACAACTCTTGGGCTTGTCATTGAGCCACTCAGTGGAGAAGAAGTGGTTGAGCTTTTCGACCTTCGCAACATACTGAAAAACTCGTCTCTGGCAGATGTCTCTTGCTACTTTCTTGCAAAATCCAGGGGCTGGATATTGCTGACCAGTGATGGTGCTTTAAGAAAATCGGGCAGACAGGGGAAGTTGGAAACTCGAGGCGTTCTCTGGATTCTTGATGAGCTTTTCAGCATGAAACTGGTTCCCGGAAAGGAGCTTTATGAATCACTAGAGGCAATGCTCAATGCCGGTGCCAGGTTGCCCAAAGAAGAGTGTGTGATCAGATTAAAACGGTGGAAGTAACAGACATTTTCCCAGAGCCTGACTTGTATTCTCGTCGTAGTCGCAAAGACACACGGCACCTCTCCTGAGCTAGCTTGTCGCCTTTTCCACCACCGCTTCGGCGAGATGAGTGCGGGTCTGGCCGGCCTCGCCCAGGCGAGCCTTGAGGTGGTCGCAGAGGGCCATCAGCTCGTCGACTTTTTCGACGATGCGGTGTTGCTCTTCAATTGGCGGAACAGGAATCGGGAAATTTTTAATATCTTTCATTGAGATGTTGTCATTGGTAGAATTTTTAGCCTTTTCAATAACGTTACGAATAGTTTTAGTGCTTATTAGTGAATAGATGTACTCTGGCCTAATATCAGGTGCTATTTTTATGGTCGCAACTCGCTGGTCGACCACCATTGGCTCTGGTAGCGATTTGACAAGATACGATTTTCCTACGGTGCCACCTGTCATCGCCATCAAAATGTTATTCGCTTTCAATTCAAAGCCAGCTAGTGGTTCTTCGTATTTATGCCGAACAATGCTTTCGTTTTTGAACCCATCTTTATCGAAGTCGAGGATGGTGAACCAGTGCTTGTGGTAGTCGTCGTTGATGCGGGTGCCGCGGCCGATGATCTGCTTGAACTCGGTCATCGACTGGATGCGCTGGTCGAGCACGATCAGCTTGCAGGTCTGGGCATCGACGCCGGTAGTCATCAGCTTGCTGGTGGTGGCGATGACCGGATAGCGCGCCTCGGGGTTGATGAAGTTGTCGAGCTCGGCCTTGCCCTCGGCCTCGTCGCCGGTGATGCGCATCACGTACTTGCGGTTCTCGGCCACCCGCTTGGGGTTCATGTTCACCAATGCTTGGCGCATGCGCTCGGCGTGGTCGATGTCCTCGCAGAAGACGATGGTCTTCTGGTAGGGGTCGCTGCCCTCCAGGAACTCGGTGATCTTGCGGGCCACCAGTTCGGTAAGGGGTTCGATCACCAACTGGCGGTCGAAATCCTTCTGGTTGTAGATGCGGTCCTCGATCTCCTGGCCGAGCGTGTCGCGCTGGCCCTTGCTGGGCCGCCAGCCCTGGAGGTCGCGGTCGATATCCACCCGCACTACCTTGTAGGGGGCGAGGAAGCCGTCCTCGATGCCTTGCCTGAGCGAGTAGGTGTAGACCGGCTCGCCGAAGTAATCGATGTTGGAGACCTCCTTGGTCTCCTTGGGGGTGGCGGTCAGGCCGACATGGGTGGCCGAGGAGAAATACTCGAGGATCGAGCGCCAGGCGGAGTCCACCGCCGCGCTGCCGCGGTGACATGAACTGGTCTAATCGAAACGGACACCCGCTTTACCGGTACTGGGCCTGGATTTCCTCCAGAACGGCCTGCTGATTGTCGTGCACCCGCGTCTTCACCAGGGGATCCGCCACCGTCCGGTTGATGGCGTGCAGGTCCCGGCCCTCCTCCTCGATATAGAGCAGGCCGGTGACGATCTCCTCGGCCGCACGGTGGCGTTCCAGGTAACCGAAGGCCGCCGCGCGGTTGGTCGGGTCGTGATCCACGTCCACCTTCCGCAGAACGATGGTGGAACCGTCATGTAGCTCGATGGGCATGGACTTGCCGGACTCGTACTCGGTGCGGATTTCCGCCTTGGGCTCGATGAAGTCGGTGTGGATGGCCGGGTGATAGAACTGCCGCGTGTGGGCGTAGCTCTTGGTGCTGCCTTCGTGGTTGTTGAATGTCACGCAGGGGCTGATCACGTCGATCATCGCGAAGCCGCGATGCTGCAGACCGGCCTTGATCAGGGGCACGAGCTGTTCCTTGTCGCCGGAGAAGGCGCGGGCGACGAAGGTGCATCCTAGGGAGATCGCCGTGAGCACCGGGTCGATGGGCGGCTGCTCGTTTATGTCCCCGCCCTTGCTGCGGCTGCCTACGTCCGCGCTGGCCGAGAACTGGCCCTTGGTCAGGCCGTACACGCCGTTGTTCTCGATGAGATAGAGCATGTTCACGTTGCGGCGGATGGCGTGGGCGAACTGGCCTAAGCCGATGGACAGGGAGTCGCCGTCGCCGGAGACGCCGATGTAATGCAGGTCGCGGTTGGCGGCGTTGGCGCCGGTGGCGATGGAGGGCATGCGCCCGTGCACGGCGTTGATGCCGTGAGCCTGGCGCAGGAAGTACGCGGGCGTCTTGGACGAGCAGCCGATGCCGCTCATCTTCGCCACCTTGTGCGGTTCGATGTCGAGCCCCCAGCAGGCCTGGATGAGGGCCGCCGTGATCGAGTCGTGGCCGCAGCCGGCGCACAGGGTGGACATGCCGCCTTCGTAATCGCGCTCGGTCAGGCCCAGCTCATTCACAGGGAGGTCGGTATGGTGGACCAAGGGCTTTCTGATGTAGGTCATATCGCCTCCTCCCGATTCAGGTGGCTCAGCACCGCTTCCTAGATATGCGTCGAGGTGATGGGCAGCCCGTTGTAGTGCAGTATGGATACCAGCTTGTCGCGGGCCACGTCGGTCTCCATCAGCAGCATTCCCTTGCACTGGGCGTCGCGGTTCTGCTCGACCACGAATAGGGTCTCGTGCTCGGCGAGGAACCGCTCCACCTCGTCGGTGAAGGGAAATGCCCGGATCCGGCAGTAGTCGAGCTCGGTGCCGCCGGCCTTCAGCGCCTTGCGCGCCTCGCGCACCGCCAGGTCGCAGGAACCCAGCGAGACGATGGCGCATGCCGTGGGCCGCTGCCGGCCGTCGTGGCCGGAGCTGGCGTAGGCGTACTCGATGGCGGGGGCCGGCACGTGCCTGCGGGCGGTCTCGAACTTGCGGGCCAGGCGGTCCATCACTTCCTGGTACTCGGCGGCATCCTCGGTGTAGGTGCCCTGCTTGGAGTGCCCGGATCCGCGGGTGAAGAAGGCGCCCGCCGGGTGCACGCCGGGCAGCGTGCGGAGGGGAATGCCGTCCCCGTCCGGATCCATGTAGCGCTGGAAGGGACCGGATAGCCGGTCCAGCTGTTCGGCGTCCAGCACCTTGCCCCTGTCCGGGCGGTAGTCCCGGTCCCAGGACAGCGCCGGAACCATCCATTCGTTCATGCCGATATCCAGGTCCGAGAGGACGAACACCGGCGTCTGAAAATGCTCCGCCAGGTCGAAGGCGCGGGCCGACAGCTCGAAGGCTTCCGCCGGGTCAGCCGGGTACAGGCAGATGTGGCGGGTGTCACCGTGGCCGGCATAGGCGCAGGCCATCAGGTCCCCCTGCTGTGTACGCGTGGGCATGCCGGTGGACGGGCCGACGCGCTGGACATCGAAGATCACCGCGGGGATCTCCGTATAGTAGCCGAAGCCGACGAACTCGTTCATCAGGCTGATCCCCGGTCCCGACGTCGGGGTGAAGGCGCGGGCCCCCATCCATCCCGCCCCGAGGACCATGCCGATGGCGGCTAGCTCGTCCTCGGCCTGGATGACGGCGAACTCCCGCTCGCCCTCGCCGGTCGTCCGGTACCTGTCGCAGAGGTTGGAGAAGGCGTTCATCACGCCGGTGGACGGCGTCAGCGGGTACCACGCGCCGACGGTGGCGCCGGCGAACATGGCGCCCAGTGCGGCGGTGGTGTTGCCGTCGATGATGATATGGCCGTCGGTGAGATCGCGCCTTTCGACGCGCAGCTCGAGCGGACATTCGACGTGCTCGCGCACGTAGGTGTAACCCAGGTTCACCGCCTGCATGTTGGCTTCCACGAGCTTTGCCTTGCTCTCGCCGAAGGTCTCCTGCAGCAGGCCTTCAATCACCTCCATGTCCAGGTCCAGCAGGCCGGCGAGGGCGCCGACGTAGGCGACGTTCTTCATCAGGAGGCGTGTGTGCGCGTCCACGAAGTGATGGTTAACCATGTTGGCCAGCGGCACGCCGATGATGTTGATGTCGTCGCGGCTCAAGTCGTGCACGCGCGGCCAGGTGTTGTCGTAGAGGAGGTAGCCGCCGGGAGTGACCTCGGCGTGGTCCTTGGCGAAGGATGCGGGGTTCATGGCCACCATCAGGTCCACATGTCCCGAGCGGGTCAGATAGCCGAGCTCAGTGACGCGAATTTCGTACCAGGTGGGCAGGCCCTGGATGTTGGAGGGGAAGTAATTCTTGCCCATGACCGGCACGCCCATGCGAAACACGGCCTTCGTCAGCAGGGCGTTGGCGCTGGCCGAACCGGTGCCGTTGACCGTGGCGATCTTGAGTGTGAAATCGTTGACGCGACCCGACATCAGAGTCTCCAGTATCCCCGGGTTGCGGCGTCGGTAGAGGGGCGCTTCTTCATTCGCCTCTTCATTCGCCCTCCTGCCGCTGCCGGGCCGCGGCCTCCTCGTCGTTGACAGTAGGCACGAATATCTCTGCCTGTTTCATGTCCCACGCCGCGGTGGGGCAGCGCTCCGCGCACAGACTGCAATGGATGCATTGATCCTCGTCCTTGACCATGTGCCGCCGGGTCTGGGGCAGCCTGGCGGACACGAATACCGCCTGGTCCGGATTCTGCGCGGGCACGCGCAGGCGCTGCCGCACCGATTCTTCCGGCTCCTCTTCATCGATCGGGAGGATGGTCAGGCACTGGGTCGGACAGATGTCCAGGCAGGCATCACACTCGATGCACTTCTCGGCGAAGAAGATGGTCTGGATATCGCAGTTCAGGCAGCGTTCCACCTCCACGCGCCAGTCGTCCTCGCGAAAGCCTAGCTCCACCTCGATGTCGACACCCTCGAAGCGCTGCTTGACGTCCACGCAGGGCACCGCGCGACGCGCGTGGGGATCGTACTGATTGGAGTAGCCCCACTCGTGGAGGCCCATCTTGCTGGTGTGGACGTCCACGGCATTGGGTAGCCGGTCGGCGATGATCTCGCCGTGCGCGTGCTTGTGAATGGAGATGGCCGCCTCGTGGCCGTGGCGCACCGCCCAGATGATGTTCTCCGGCCCGAAGGCGGCGTCGCCGCCGAAGAACACGCCTGGCAGGGTGGACTGGTAGGTGGTCCGGGACACCAAAGGCACGTCGGATTCATCGAACTCGATGCCGATGTCGCGCTCGATCCAGGGGAAGGCGTTTTCCTGGCCGATGGCCAGTACCACGTCATCGGCGGGCAGGAACACCTCGTCCGCCGCGCGGCTTTTCTGGCGGCCCTCCTCCTCGAAGTACTCCAGTACCTCGAAGGTCATTCCCTTCAGAACCCCGTCCTCCACCACGAAGGCCTTGGGCGAGTGGCAGGTGACCAGCTCCACGTCCTCCTCCAGGGTATCCTCCAGCTCCCACGGGGAGGCCTTGAGCTGGTCCTTGGGCTTGCGGGCGACCACCTTGACGTCCCTCGCGCCGATCCGGAGCGAGGTGCGGCAGCAGTCCATGGCGGTGTTGCCGGCGCCAATGATCAGCACGCGTTCGCCGACGCTCTCGGTATGGCCGAAGGCCACCGAGCCGAGCCAGTCGATGCCCACATGCACGCGGCCGGTGGCTTGTGCCTCGTCCCGGCCGGCGCATCGCAGGTCCTTGCCACGGGGCGCGCCGGAGCCCACGAACACGGCGTCGTAGCCCTCGTCGAGCAGGGCATTCATGGACGTCACCGGGGTGTTGAGCCGCAGGTCCACGCCCATGTCCAGGATGTTGTCGAACTCCTCGTCCAGAACATTGGGGGGCAGGCGGAACCGCGGGATGTTGGAACGGATCAGGCCGCCGGTGACGTCCAGCGTCTCGAAGATGGTGACCCGGTAGCCGAGGGGCATGAGGTCATTGGCCACCGTCAGCGAGGCGCAGCCGGCGCCCACGCAGGCGATGTGCTTGCCGTTCTTTTCCTCGGGAATGCGCGGCAGCCGGGCGGTGATGTCGTCCTTGTAGTCGTGGGTGACGCGCTTGAGGCGGCAGATCGCCACGGGTTTCTGCTCGTCCACCCGTCCGCGACGGCAGGCCGGCTCGCAGGGCCGGTCGCAGACCCGCCCGAGGATGCCGGGGAAGACGTTGGATGCCCGATTGAGCATGTAGGCGTCAGTGTAGCGTTCCTGCGCGATCAGCCGTATGTAGCCGGGGACGTCCGTGTGTGCCGGGCAAGCCCACTGGCAGTCGACCACTTTGTGGAAGTAGTCGGGATGGTAGGTGTCCGTTGGCTTCATTGGACCTGGCCCCTGTTTGAGCTTATTAATGCCCAGCTTCATCATTCAGGTTAGCCCGGGCCTATGGCTCGGTCTACCCGACCCCTATGAAGAGGTCCTGATTACGCATGTTGGTCCGCTATCATCCCAGCTCAGGGCCATACTGGAATCATCAGGACAGGCAAGGAGATCGTTCCAGTCAGGGTACCAGGAAGCGCCAGAGCGCAGCGGTGAGGATGCCGGCGCCGATGGCGGGCAGCGGCTTGTGCAGGAGCAGCATTACCGCCAGGGTGGCGGCCAGCGCCAGTCGAGCGCCCCAGTCGCCGTTGACGGCCATGGGGGTGATCACCGCGACCAGCACCGAGCTTGCCATCGCGTTGATGAAGCGCTCGACCTTCGGGCCGATGGGCACTCGTGACATCACGAAGATCCCGCCGGCGCGCGTCAGGTAGGTGGCTAGGGCCATGAGGGCGATGGCCGCGATGACGCCAAGCGTGGAGGCGGGCAGGGTCATGACGCGGGCTCCTTGCGCGGCAACAGCAGCCCGGTGATGCCACCGGCCAGGGCGCCGACGATGACATGCGAATGCGGCGGCAGCCAGGCCATGGCCGCCAGTGCCGCCAGGGCGGCGGCGCTCCATGGCACCAGGACCCAGGGTGCCGGCCTGCCGCCGACCAGCATGGCCAGCAGGAAACAGCCCATGATGGCGTCGAGGCCGAAGCGTTCCGGGTCGGTGATGCCGCTGCCGAAGATCACCCCCAGGGAGGTGCCCAGCATCCAGGCCAGCCAGAGGGCGATGCCGCCCCCCACCAGGATACCGAGCCGCTGGGTGGGATGGCGCCGCTCCGCCATGGCCATGGCCCAGTTGGCATCACTGAGGACCGCCACGCTGAGGTAGCGGCTGGCGGTGGGCAGGTCGCGCAACGAGGGATAGAGAGACGCGCCCATCAGCAGGTGGCGGGCATTGATGGCGAAGGTGATGGCGATCAAGGGCACCAGCGGGATCTGTGGTCCCCAGAGTTCCAGGGTACCGAACTGGGCCGCGCCCGCGAACACCAGGCCGCTCATCAGCAGCGTCTCCAGTCCGCTGAGCCCCTGCTGGAGGGCGGCGACGCCGAAGGCCAGGCCGAAGACGATCACGAAGAGGCTAAGCGGTGCCATTCGCCGTATGCCAAGCAGGATGCCGGCGCGGTCGAGGCGCAAACTGTCGGGGTCTGACGTGGTCATGGCTGGCTGTCCTCGAACGCCTCGTCTCGCTAGCCTCGCTGGTTCGCGACGATCTCATAGCTCGCCAGGCGATCCTCGCTGGCGTAGGTATCGGTATTGATCATCAACTCGTCGGCGCCGGTGCTCTCGATGAAGTGCTCGAGCTTGGCTCGCACGGTCTCGGGCCCGCCGATGATGGCGGCACCCAGGAACTGCTCGACCTGGGTCCTTTCCATCGGGGTCCAGTCGAGTCGCTCCACGGGCGGAAGCGACTGGGTGGGCGCACCGCGAATGAGGTTGAGGAACTTCTGCCGCGCGGTGGAGGCGAGAAAGTCGGCTCGCGCATCGCTCGAGGCGGCGATCACCGGCAAACCGACCATGGCGTGGGGCGCCTGGAGCACCGCCGAGGGGCGGAAATTGTCGCGGTAGAGCCGCAATGCCTCATGCAGATAACCGGGCGCGAACTGGGCGGCGAAGGCGAAGGGCAGGCCCTCCCGGGCCGCCAGCTGGGCACTGTAGCCGCTGGAGCCGAGCAGCCATAGCGGTACGCGGGTGCCCTGGCCGGGCACCGCCCGAACCTGCTGCCCAGGGGTAGCATCCCCCAGGAAGCCCTGCAGCTCCGCGAGCCGCTGGGGGAAGTCGTCGACGCCGGCCCGGGGGTCGCGGCGCATGGCGGCCATGGTGGCGGCGTCCGAGCCCGGCGCCCGACCCAGGCCCAGGTCGATGCGGCCGGGATAGAGCGTCTCCAGGGTGCCGAACTGTTCGGCCACCACCAGCGGCGGGTGATTGGGCAGCATGATGCCGCCACTGCCCACCCGGATGCGCGAGGTGTGGCCGGCCAGGTGGCCGATCAGCACCGCGGTGGCGGCGCTGGCGATCCCGTCGATGCTGTGGTGCTCAGCCAACCAGTAGCGGGTGAAGCCTAGCCGCTCGGTGAGCTGGGCCAGGGCCACGCTCTCCCGGAAGCTGTCGGCGATGCTGCCGCCCTGGCGGATCGGCGCCAGGTCGAGAACGGAGAGGGGGATGTCGGCGAGTCGTGACATGGGATTCCATCGGGAAATTGATTAGCCTGCTGTGCTTCTTGACGTCAGGCTCTACAGCATTGGGGCTCGGTGGGCGAGTTGCAATCCCCGCCCGGCGTTTTATCGCGGGGCGCTACTCGGGTCGATCCGGGCGGCAAAGACGCTGGTCAGCCGGTGCGACAGGCCCTAAGCTTAGTAAACAATGGTGAAATCGGACTTCAACCATGGCCCTTATCAGGAGTGGACGCGACACCCGCCGCCGTGGGGCATCCCGACGCCGCAAGCCGATCTTCCGTGACAAGAAGCGCTTCGACCGCTGGCTGGATCGACTGGTCGATGCTGCGGTAATCGTCGCACTGGTCGTGGGTGCCGTGGCGCTGGCGATGACCCTGTTACTTTAGGTGTCGTTTAGGCGCCTGTCGGTGCTTATCGTTCCGGCTCGGTTGCTCTACACTCGGTGTCTGCATTCCATGGACGAAGGATAGCCGCATCGATGTTGGGATTCCTGCAGGGATTTTCCTACGGTCTCTTCATGACCTGCCTGCCCTGGCTGCTGGTGGGGCTCTTCAATCCCGGCCTGGCGCTTCCGGTGCCGGCCCCCGGCCGCTTGCGGGTGATCCTGCGGTATTGCCTGGTGGTGCCCTTCATCAGCATGTTGCTGTGGCTGACCTCCCTATGGGGCGGCTTCGGCCCGAGCCTGGTCGGCTGGCTGGCGGGCATCGTGGCCATTCCCGTGGCGCTGCCCGTCGAGCGCACCCTGCGGGGCTGGCTGGCCCGCCGCCGGGAGCGGCGCCGACAGGCGTTGGCGGCGGCCGAGACCCGGCGTCGTCGCGCCCAGCGGGAACGCGAGGCCCATGAGGCAGGGCTGGCCGTGCTCGATCCGGCGAGGCCGCCCGAGGGCGCCGATGACCTGGTGCTGGCCATGTGCCGCGCCAAGCAGGGCCTGCTGGACGCCAACCGTCCCGACCTGGCGATCCAGGCGGACCGTCTGTACAGCCGTTATCGCCATGTGCTGGACGTGTTGGGTAGCCGTTTCCACACCGGCGAGCTGGCCTTCGAGCGCTCGCGCGGCCTGGTGACCCAGGTCTGCCTCGGTGCGGTGGATACCCTGAATACCATGGAGTCCCAGGCGCGAGGGGTGGTCAGCGTGGACGGCGACTTCGTGCGGCGTCGGCTGGCTCGGGAAGGTAAGCGGTTGAGCGAGGAGGAGCGCGCCGCCCTGGTGCGGCGCCTGGATCTGCTGGTGGAGACCGAACATCGGCTGGATGCGCTCTCCGCCCGCATCGAATCGGCGCTGACCGTACTCGACGATACCGCCGTCGCCATGGCGCAGATCGAGACGGCCCGCCCCCAGGCCTCGGTCACCGCCGAGAAGGCGCTGGAGGACCTGCGCCGATTCGTCGAGGGTGCCGATCGTTACGCACGCAAGGACTGATCCGGCGGCCGGTGTTGCCGTGACGGCTTTCACGACTCAGGAGGTGCCCATGACCCCGCAATCCGATGGCGACCGTCGCCTCTCCCTGCCGCCGGTGGACGAGATCGCCGGCCAGCTGGAGACGACCCAGACCGATTCGGTCGACCCCGATGAGCGGGACATCGATCCCGAGCTCGAGGCGATGGCCGACCGCTTCGTCGAGGAAGTTCTCGCCGAGGGTGCCGAGGGTGACGAGGACGCGGTGGTGCGCCGGCGCCGTGCCGTGGACGAGATGGGCCTGGAGCTGCAGCAGCAGGCCGCCCATCGTAGTGCCATGTTGCAGACGCCGCTGCGCAAGCTGGCCCACCAGGGGGACGAGGGCGGGCCGGTAGCCAAGGCGCTGGTCGACCTGCGCGGGCGCATGGACGGGCTCGATCCCGCTCGCCATCGCCTGGCGCCGAGCGTCCTGGATCGTTTCCTTTCGATCATTCCCGGCGTCGACAGCCGCCTGCAGCGCTACTTCCACAAGTTCGAGAATGCCCAGCAGGCGCTGGACGCCATCATCGGCGACCTGGAAGGCGGTCGCGACATGCTGCATCGCGATAACCTCACCCTGAGCGACGACCAGAAGGCGCTGGGCGAGATCCTGCGCGAGCTGAACCGGCAGATCGCCCTGGGACGCTTGATCGATCGCCGCCTCCAGGACGACATCGCGGCTCGCGATGATGACGATTCCCGGCGTCGCTTCCTCGAGGAGGAACTGCTCTTCCCGCTGCGCCAGCGCATCGTCGACCTCCAGCAGCAACTGGCGGTGAGTCAGCAGGGCGTGCTGGCGCTGGAGGTCATCATCCGCAACAACCGGGAATTGATGCGTGGTGTGGATCGGGCCATCAACGTGACCGTCTCGGCGCTCACCGTGGCGGTGACCGTGGCCATGGCCATGGCCAACCAGCGCCTGGTGCTGGATCGCGTCGAAGCCCTCAATACCACCACCTCCCAGATGATCGGCGGGACCGCCAGGGCCCTGCGACAGCAGGGCGTGGACATCCAGAAGCGGGCATCCGGCGCGATGCTCGATATGCAGGTGCTCGAGGAGGCCTTCGGCGAGGTGATGGGGGCGATCGATGATCTCTCGACCTATCGACAGGAGGCACTGCCCCGGCTGGATGAGCAGATCGACCGCCTGGCCACCCTGTCCCGGCAGGGTAATGCGTCCATCGAGCGTCTCCGGGAGGGCAGCGAGAACAGCGCTTACTTGAAATGAGAGGAGGCGTCCCGGAAGGCCTTGCGCATTAGGTCCCATGAGTCCTCCATGCCCCGGCGGACGGTATCCCAGGCCGCTTCGCTGTCTAGTCTATGCTGAACAAATATAGCGATTGTGCGCCATCGCCTTTGCCGAAAGCGACCCAAGGATCTCATGATGACCGACACCAAGAATATCTTCGTGATAGGGCTCAACGACTTCAACCGCGAGCGACTCGAGACCCTGCGCGGCGCAGAGGGTTGGCGCTTTCATGGGCTGATTGCGCCGGAGGCGGTCTACGATACCGAGATCTTCGATATCGCCGCCATGCTGGAGGAAGCCACCGCCCAACTCGAGGCCTTCGAGGGCTCCATCGATGCCATCGTCGGCTACATGGATTTCCCGGTCTCGACCATGCTGCCGATCCTCTGCGAACGCTTCGGTATCCGCAGCACCTCGCTTGCGAGCCTGCTGAAGTGCGAGCACAAGTACTGGAGTCGCCGGGTTCAGCGCGAGGTGATCCCCGACCATATCCCTGGCTTCACCGCCTTCGACCCCTTCGATGACGAAGCGATGACGCACATCGGCGAGTCGGGGCTCTATTTCCCCTTCTTCGTCAAGCCGATCAAGTCATCCGGGTCGCGGCTGGGCTTTCGCATCGACACCCCGGAAGACTTCTACCAGGCCATCGAGCAGCTACGCGACTCCATCGGCACCATCGCCGACCCCTTCAACACGGTGCTCGAGCATGCCCACCTGCCCCCGGAAATCGCCGCCGTGGACGGCCACTTCTGCATGGCCGAGGAGATCATCGGCGGCTGGCAGTGCACAATGGAGGGCTATGTCTTCGAGGGCGAGGTGGTCTGCTACGGTATCGTCGATTCGCTGCGCTATCCCCAGGTGCTGAGCTTCTTCCATTACCGCTATCCCACGGGGCTACCCGAGGATATCCAGGCCACCATGGTCGAGCTGACCGACACCATCATGCGCCATATCGGTTACGACAATTCCGCCTTCAACGTCGAGTACTTCTGGGATGAGGTGCAGGGGCGCATCTGGCTCCTGGAGATCAACACCCGCATCTCGCAGTCGCATTGCGACCTCTTCGAGAAGGTCGATGGGGTCAGTAACCAGCAGGTCACCATCGACCTGGGGCTGGGCCAGCGGCCCGCCATGTCCCACCGCGAGGGCGAATTTCCCATGGCGGCCAAGTTCTTCCACCGGGTATTCTTTACCGATGCGGTGGTGACACGGGTCCCCACCGACGCGGAACTCGCGGAACTCCAGGCCGACTTCCCCGGTTGCCAGATCGCCGTACAGGTGGAGGAAGGGCAGCGGCTCTCCTCCTTGCCCGAGCAGGACGCCTACAGCTTTGCGCTGGCACATGTCTATCTAGGCGCGTCATCGGCCGAGCAGTTGCTCGCGGACTTCGACCGTCTGGTGGCGCGACTGGCGTTTGGGTTCGACGACATCCAGGGCTGAGGTTTTCGAGCGGCACGCAAGACCACAAGGAAGGAGACAGTCAGCCCCATGCGTATCGTTACCGATTTTCCCCGCCGGGTGCAGGAGGAGGAGACCTGGATCCCCCTGGCGGACGGCACCCGCCTGGCGGCCAGGATCTGGCGCCCGGTGGATGCCGATCGCCACCCGGTACCCGCCATCCTCGAGTACCTGCCCTACCGTAAACGCGACCTGACCGCCGAGCGCGACGTCCAGAGCCATCCCTACTGGGCGGGCCACGGCTATGCCGGGGTGCGGGTCGACATCCGCGGCACCGGCGATTCCGATGGCGTGCTCACCGACGAGTACCTGCCCCAGGAGCTGGATGATGGCCTGGCGATCCTCGCCTGGCTCGAGGACCAGCCCTGGTGCACCGGCGAGGTGGGGATGATCGGCATCTCCTGGGGTGGCTTCAACGGCCTGCAGATCGCGGCCCTGCGCCCGCGTCAGCTCAAGGCGGTGATCACGCTCTGTTTCACCGATGACCGCTACGCCGATGACATCCACCACATGGGCGGCTGCCTGCTGGGCGACAACCTCTCCTGGGCCTCGACCATGTTCGACGGCAACGCCTGCCCGCCGGACCCCGACCTGGTGGGGGAGCGCTGGCGCGAGATGTGGCTAGAGCGGCTGGATGGCAGTGGCCTCTGGTTGGCCCAGTGGCTCGAGCACCAGCGTCGCGATGACTACTGGAAGCACGGCTCAGTGTGCGAGGACTATTCGGCCATCCAATGCCCGGTCTATGCCGTCAGCGGCTGGGCCGACGGCTACTGCAATGCCGTCTTTCGGGTGCTGGAAGGGCTCTCGGTGCCCCGCAAGGGGCTGGTAGGCCCCTGGGCCCACAAGTACCCGCACTTGGG
>JAGXGN010000066.1 GCA_024636705.1 Halomonas sp. | reverse complement strand
GCTCCAGGGCCCGGCCGCAGCCGCGACCTTCGTGCCGCTGACCAGTGAAGCCGCGACCCCCGAGCAGGGCGCCGCCGAGGTCACCGCGCGGCTTCGCCCGCTGGCCTGGCCGGCCAGTGTGGTGATCCTCGGCATGGGCGGCGACGGCCACACCGCCTCGCTGTTTCCCGATAGCCGTGAGCTGGATCTCGCGCTTGCCACCGAGGCGTCGGTGGTCGCCGTGCGTTCGCCCAGCAAGCCCCAGGCACGCATTACCCTGAGTGCCGACCGCCTGCATCATGCCCGTCGCCACCTGTTGCACATCACCGGTGGTGACAAGCGGGCGATGCTGGCGCGGGCCCTCTGCGGTGACGATACGCGAGAGCTGCCGATCCGCGCCTTCCTGGCCTGCCCCCTGGCGATCTACTGGGCCCCCTGAGACCGGTTTCCTGAAATTTCCTGGAGTGATATCCCATGACTGTCGATAAGAGTATCGAAAAGCAGTTGCCTTCCACCCGCACCACCGAGCTCGACAGCATCTGCCTCAAGGCAGAAGTCATCCCGGTCATCGCCATCCAGCGCGTCGAGGACGCCGTGCCTCTGGCCCGTGCCCTCTACGATGGCGGCCTGACCGTGCTGGAGATCACCCTGCGTACGGATTGCGCCCTGGAGGCCATCCGCCGCATCAACGAGGCCCTGCCCCAGGCCAGTGTGGGCGTCGGTACCGTGCTGACGCCGGCCCAGTATCACCAGGCCGAGCAGGTCGGCGCCGATTTCGTGGTCACCCCGGGGACCACCGATGCCCTCTACCGCTATGGCGTCGAGAGCCCGGTCCCGATGCTGCCCGGTGTGGCCACCGTCTCCGAGCTGATGAACGGCTGGCAGTATGGCTACCGTCGCTTCAAGTTCTTCCCGGCCGAGGCGAGCGGTGGCGTCAAGGCGCTCAAGGCCTTCGCCGGCCCGATCCCCGAGGCGCGCTTCTGTCCCACGGGTGGCATCGGCGTGAACAACGCCGAGGACTACCTGGCGCTCAAGAATGTGATGTCCGTGGGCGGTTCCTGGCTGACGCCCAAGTCCCTGGTCGATGCCGAGGATTGGGACGCCATTCGTTCCCTGGCGCGCGAGGCGGCCCAGCGCTTCCATCACTGACCTCGAGCCTCTTCTGAGAGCCAATCCTCTATGCGAAGGCCTGGCACGCGCTCGAACTCGCGGATGTTGTTGGTGACTACCACCAGCCCCATCGAACGGGCATGGCCGGCAATCATCTGGTCATATGGGCCTATCGGCGTTCCCGCCTTGGCAAGCTCGGCTCTGAGCTGACCTGTATGGGCTGCCGCATCAGCATCGTACTGCAGCACCTCAAGACGCGCTGCGAATCCCTCGATGCTGTGCAGGTTGCGCTCGGGATTGGCTGACTTCTCCGCACCGTAAATCAGCTCCATGAGGGTAACCGTGCTGATGCACAGCTGCTCCTGATGCCGCTTGAAGGTTTCACGCACCTGGGTCGGCTTGTTCTTGATGGTGTAGATGCAGATGTTGGTATCGAGCATGTATTTGAGCATCAGAAGGACTCGCGCTCTTGCTCCGGGGGCTGGTCGCGCACGTTCATGAAATCCTCCGTGACGCTCTCTTCCTCAAACCAGCTGTCCCACGACTCGCCCGCAGGGGTGATCACCCGCGCCCGGCCAATCGCCACCACGTCTACGCGCTTCACGTTGTCTGGCAAGGCAACCGCCTTAGGCAGACGTACCGCCTGGCTGCGGTTTGACTGGAATACTGACCCTTGTGGCATGGCTCTCACCTCGGTATATACACTACGTATACCCCAATCATAGCAGTGATGCGGGATATGTCAAAGGCATATACGATGCCTGGATCTCTCTTCATGGACCTGGCTCCCGAACCCACTCCCGATGAGGTCACGGAAGAAGGGGTGGATGTAGGCTCGATAAGCCGAAGGCGCATCGGGCGTGGAGCTAGCCCCTTGACCTTGCCAGGTCCTCGCGGGTCGGCAGGGAGGCATAGGCGCCGGGCAGGGTGACGGCATGGGCGCCGCAGCGGCAGGCGGTGTCCACGGCGCGGGCCAGGAAGTCGGCGTCGTGATGCCACTCCGCATCGATGCCCGAGGCGCCGGTATAGTCGGCGAGCTCGGCCAGCAGGCCGCCGATGAAGGCGTCACCGCCGCCGGTGGTATCCACCGCCTGGATGCTGGGCGGCGTCACCTGGTCGTCCAGGTCGACACCCTTGAGGGCGACCTCGCCCGGGCCATCGGTGATCACCGCGATCTTCACCCCGGCGGCCAGGCGTTCGGCCAGCCAGGCGTCCTGCGGGTGGTCGGCACGCAGAGTGTCGAGCTCGTCACGGGAGAGCTTGAGCAGGTCTGCACTGTCCAGCAGCCGGGTCACCAGGCTGATATCCACGTCGCCACCGGGCCAGAGGTTGTGACGCAGGTTGGCATCCACGCTGATCAGGCAGCCGGCGCGGCGGGCCATCTCGGCCATGGCCAGGGTGGTGTCGGCGATTTTGGGCTCGGTCAGGCCGTTGCTGCAGAGGTGCAGGATGGCGGGCGAGGAGAAGACCCCGGCGGGCAGGTGCTTAAGGCGGTAGAGCAGGTCGGCTGCCGGCGGGCGGTAGAAGTCGAAGGAGCGCTCACCCTGGGCATCCCGGTAGACGAAGGCGAGTGCCGTGCGCGCCTCGGCGGTACGCACCACCCCTGAGGTGTCGACGCCATGGGCGGCCAGTTCGGCGGCCAGGAAGTCACCGAAGTGGTCCTGGCCCAGCATGCCGAGGAAGCGACTCGGCACCCCCAGGCGGGCACAGGCAACGGCCACGTTGGCCGGGGCGCCGCCGGCATAGGGGGTGAAGGTCTCGGTAACCCTGGGGTCGTCGTCACTCAGGCGGCTGGAAAGCATGTCGACGAGGGCCTCGCCGAAGCTGATTACGGTGGTCATGGGGTCTTCTCCAGACTGAGGGTGGTGCCCAGCAGGTGCTGGGCACCGGGGACCAGCCACACCGGATCGAGACGGGTATTGGCCGATTCCACGCAGAGGAAATGGGCTGCGGCCTCGGACGGGATGTCGTCGGGCCGCGCCTCACCGGGATGCCAGACCACGGCGGAATCGCTGCCCTGGCGGGCGATGCGCAGGCGACGCAGGCCGTCATCGAGGATCAGCTCGGCGTTGGTGTGATAGAGGCGGTCGAGTCCGCCACGCACGCCCAGCTCCCCCTGCTGCTGGCGTTCGGCGAAGCCGGCCAGCTTGTCCAGGTAGCGAGCGCCGGGCAGGCCTTCCAGACGGCAGGCAAACGCATCTGCGACCGCCAGGTAGCTGTGCAGGGCGCCGCTCATCTTCACCGGCGTTTCGCCGCGGTGTTCGGTGACCAGCTCCACGTGCAGGCGTTGGGCATTAGCCTGGATCACCGCACGCGGACTCAACTGGCTGTGCAGGCGCTCGCGTGGCGAGAGATGCAGCTCGACGCCGCCTTCGTGTTCATCCACGGCGTCCAGCCGCCAATCGGCCTTGCGCGCAGGGCCATGAAAGGGGCCGGAGCGGTCCGGCGACTCGTCGGCGAAGTTGTCGTCGGCGAACCAGGGCCAGCACAGCGGAATGCCGCCGCGAATGGCCCCCGGCAGCGCCTGGGGCGTGGGCGTCACCCACAGCCAGCCATCGCCGGCCGCATCGGTGGGTTGAAAATGAAGGGTCTGGGCGCCCTGCAGCGACACCGCCAGCTGCCCCCAGGCCTCGTTGGCCAGCCAGACCTCACGGCCTGCCCACTGGGCATGGCGCTGGCCGCGGGTCTCGTCGAGCAGTGCTTGCAGACTTGCGGGAATCATCAGTCGACCTCTTGATTGTGCAGGGCCTCGGCGGCGCCCAGCAGCCCCGGCCAGGGCGCGGTGACCACCTTCACCGGGATCGCCGCCGTGTAGGCGGCCATGCGGCCCTTGGCGGTGAAGGCCTCGAGAAAGCGGCTCTCCGGCAGCCAGTCGAGCAGCCGTGGCAGGATGCCGCCGCACAGGGTGACCCCGCCTAGGGCGCCCAGGGTCAGGGCGGCATCGCCGCTGACGTCGCCGAGGATCTTCAGGAAGCGCTGCAGGGTATCACGGGCGATGCCGTCGCCGTTCGCCGCCGCCTGGGTGACCTCTGCGGGGGAGGTGAGTGTCGGCGGCGCCCCCTTGAGTGAGCAATGGGCCAGGTAGAGATCCAGGAGTCCCTGGCCGCTGAGGATGCGCTCGACGCTGACCCGGCCATAGCGGTTGCGGAAGTGGCGCAGCAGGTTCTGCTCGCGTTCATCGGTGGGTGCGAAGGTCACGTGGCCACCCTCGCTGGGCAGCACCATCCAGCCATGGCGACCGGGGAGGAGACCGGCAACACCCAGGCCGGTCCCCGGGCCGATCACCAGCCGTGTCGCGTGGGGAATCGCCTCGCCGTGCTGGACGTCAATCAGGTCGTCGTCGGTCAGATGAGGCACGCCCAGGGCCTGGGCGGTGAAGTCGTTGATGGCCTTGAAGAGGCTGAGCCCCAGCGCCTGCCTGACCTCCTCTCGTGAGAAGCGCCAGTGGTTATTGGTCAGGCTAACCCGGTCGCCGCGGATCGGGCAGGCGAGTGCCAGGCAGGCCTCGCGGGGCGCGGCATCGCCCGTCAGCCCGACCCGGCCGAGGTAGTCGAGGACCGCCTCGACCAGCCCCGGGTAGTCGGCACAGGGCAGGCTGAGAACGTCATGCGGCGCGAAGGCGCCCGGGGTCACCAGCGCAAAGCGGGCGTTGGTGCCGCCGATATCACCTATCAATGCGGATCGGGGCATGCGTGGTGTCCTCAGGCATCCTCTTCGTGAATCTGACCGGCCTGGCGGGCCAGGTCGTCGGCCTCGAATCCCCCGAACACGCTGCCGCCTTCCTCGCCGCGCATGGCCAGGTGACGGAAGCCGCCGAACAGCTCGCGGCCCAGGCCGACGTGGTAATGGTCCAGCTCGCCGACCCGCAGCTCGCGTTGGGCCCAGGTATGGGCGTCCATCTTGACCTCGAGGAGGCCCTTGTCGGCATCCAGGCGCACGATGTCGCCATTCTTGAGCTTGGCCAGCGGGCCGCCGTCCAGGGCCTCGGGGCTGATGTGAATCGCCGCCGGCACCTTGCCTGAAGCACCGGACATGCGGCCGTCCGTGACCAGTGCCACCTTGTAGCCGCGGTCCTGCAGCACGCCGAGATAGGGCGTCAGCTTGTGCAGCTCGGGCATGCCGTTGGCCTTGGGCCCCTGGAAGCGCACCACGGCGATGACGTCGCGGTCCAGCTCGCCGGCCTCGAAGGCACCCTTGAGATCGTTCTGGTCTTCGAAGATGTGCACCGGTGCCTCGACGACGCGATGCTCGGGCTTGACCGCCGAGACCTTGATCACGCCGCGGCCCAGGTTGCCGTCGAGCACGGTGAGCCCGCCGGTGGGGGCGAAGGGGTTGGCCACACCGCGCAGCACGTCCTCGTCGAGGCTGGTCTCCGGGCCTTCCCGCCAGACCAGCTTGCCGTCCTCGAGGAAGGGCTCGCGGGTGTAGGCGGTCAGGTCGGTGCCGAAGACCGAAGGGATGTCGGCGTGGATCAGGCCGGCGCCGAGCAGCTCGCGGAACAGATAGCTCATGCCGCCGGCGGCCTGGAAGTGGTTGATGTCGGCCTGGCCGTTGGGATAGACCTGCATCAGGCTGGGGGTCACCGCGGAGAGGTCGGTGAAGTCCTCCCAGGTGATGGTAAGCCCGGCCGCGGCGGCCATGGCCATCAGGTGCAGGGTATGGTTGGTGGAGCCGCCGGAGGCCAGCAGGCCGACGATGGCGTTGACGATGGCGCGCTCGTCGACCTGCTGGTAGAAGGGGCGGTAGTCGCCCCCGGTTTCGGTATTGCGGACCGTCTGCTCGGTGGCGAAGCGGGTCAGCGCCTCGCGCATCTCGGTGCCCGGGTTGACGAAGGAGGTGCCCGGCAGGTGCAGGCCCATCATCTCCATCATCAGCTGGTTGGAGTTGGCCGTGCCGTAGAAGGTGCAGGTACCGGGGCTGTGGTAGGACTGGGACTCGGCCTCGAGCAGATCCTCGCGGCTGGCCTTGCCCTCCGCGAAGAGCTGGCGGATGCGCGCCTTCTCCTTGTTGGGCAGGCCGCTGGGCATGGGGCCGGCGGGCACGAAGGTCGCCGGCAGATGGCCGAATCGGGCCGCAGCGATGAACAGTCCCGGTACGATCTTGTCGCATACACCCAGGTAGAGGGCGGCATCGAACATGTTGTGGGAGAGCCCCACGGCAGCCGCCATGGCGATGACGTCGCGAGAGAACAGCGACAGCTCCATGCCCGGCTGGCCCTGGGTGACGCCGTCGCACATGGCCGGCACGCCGCCGGCGAACTGGGCGGTGGAGCCCATCTCCCGGGCCGCCGCCTTGATGGTGGCCGGGAAGGTCTCCAGCGGCTGGTGGGCCGAGAGCATGTCGTTGTAGGCCGAGATGATCCCCAGGTTGGCCGAATTCATCAACTTGAGAGCGTTCTTGTCGGTCTCGCCGCAGGCGGCGAAGCCGTGGGCCAGGTTGCCGCAGGAGAGCTCGCCACGGTGCACGCCGCGCTTGTGCTGGTCGGCCATGCGGCTCTCGTAGAGGGCGCGGCGCTCGGCGGAGCGCTCGCGGATGCGGCGGGTGACCTCGGCGACGGTGGTATTGAGCGTGGGGGTCGTGCTGGCCATAGGGCACCTCGTGTTCGGCGGGTATTTTATGTAACCTTAGCAAAAACTCTCGCGATAATTTCGCTATTCTAGGCAAATATTGGCAGTAATTGTAGTTTTATTACCTATAATGCGGATCGATGGTCCACTCACCTTATCGTAGGCCTGGTAAGCGCCAACGCACCGGGCGGGCCATGCCCGATGCGAACTCGGCGTGCCCGGACTGCGATCAGAGCCCCAGCAGCCGCAGCAGCCACCTACGATACGGCGGTTCGAGCAGCCCCACGGCGTTGTGGCGTGCCTGCAGGAAGACTCCGCGCTGGTGGCTGAAGCGCAGGAAGCCGGTCTTTCCATGGTAGGCCCCCATGCCGCTCTCGCCCACACCCCCGAAGGGCAGGGCGGGTACGGCGTTGTGCCAGAGGGTGTCGTTGAAGGTCACGCCGCCGGAATGGGTTTCCTGAAGGATGCGCCGGCGGCTCTCGGGGTCGTCGGTGAAGGCATAGAGCGCCAGGGGGCGCGGGCCGGCGTTGACGCGTGCCAGGGCGTGGTCCAGATCGGGCACGCCGATGATCGGCAGCCAGGGACCGAAGATCTCTTCCTGCATCACGGCAAGCCCCCGATGCGGGTCGATGATCAGGGTCGGCGGCAGCTTGACCCCGCCGTCGGGCAGCTCGACACGCTTGCCCAGCTCGATCACCCGGCAGCCATGGTCTCGGGCCTCGTCGAGCATCGTCTCGAGTCGTGCCCTGTGCCGCTCGCCGAGGATCGCGGTCATGTCGTCGCTGGCGACGCCCTCGGGATAGAAGCGTCCGACCGCCTTGCGGATGGCGTCCACGAAGGCGCCCAGGCGTGGCTCATCGATCAGCACATAGTCCGGGGCGATGCAGGTCTGGCCGGCGTTGAACCATTTCCCGAAGGCGATGCGCCGGGCCGCGTGGTCCAGGTCGGCATCCTCGGCGACGATGGCGGGTGACTTGCCGCCGAGTCCCAGGGTGATCGGCGTCAGGTGCGCCGCGGCGGCACGGGCCACCTCACGGCCGATACGGGCGCTGCCGGTGAACAGCAGATGATCGAAGGGCAGGGCGCTGAAGGCCCGGGCAATCTCGACGTCGCCGGTGGCGACCCAGGCCTCCTCGGGGGCGAAATAGCGGGCTACCAGATCGGCCATCAACTCGCTGGTGGCCGGGGTGTCGTCGCTGGGCTTGATCATCACCCGGTTACCGGCGGCCAGAGCATCCACCGCCGGCAGCATGGCCAGGTTCCAGGGATAATTGAAGGGTGAGACGATGCCGATCACGCCCAGGGGCTGTATATAGCGGCGGGCGCGACCGGGCCAGAGGCGAAAGGGCACCGGGGCGCGTTGCGGACGCATCCAGCGCTTCAGATGGCGGCGGGCATGGCGGATCGCCTGGAGAAGGGTGGCGATCTCGGCCAGGCGAGTCTCGGCCGTGGCCCGGTGGCCG
>JAGXGN010000065.1 GCA_024636705.1 Halomonas sp. | reverse complement strand
GGACAAGTCGACCCTGCTCTTCCTCGACGAGATCCACCGGCTCAACAAGAGCCAGCAGGATGCCCTGCTGCCCCATGTTGAATCCGGCATCCTGACGCTGATCGGCGCGACCACCGAGAACCCGTCCTTCGAGGTCAATTCGGCCCTGCTGTCACGCGCCCGGGTCCATGTGCTCAAGTCATTGTCCGAAACCGAGCTGATCGAGGTGATGCAGCGTGCCCTGGCCGACACGGCGCATGGTCTGGGGCTGCGGAACATCGCAGTGGATGAGGCGGTACTCGGTGTGCTGGCGAGAGCGGCGGCCGGTGACGCCCGAAGGGCCCTGGGACTGCTGGAGACGGCCTGCGACTTCACCATCCCCGAGGGCAATGGGGAACGCCTGCCGCGAGAGGCCCTGGACGACGTTATCGGGCAGGGGTCCAGCGCCTTCGACAAGCAGGGTGACTATTATTACGACCTGCTCTCGGCGATCCACAAGTCGGTCAGGTCATCACGCCCGGACGCCGCCCTGCTGTATATCGCGCGCTTCATCCAGGGCGGAGGCGACCCGCTGGATGTGGTTCGGCGGTTGGCCGCGATTGCCTCGGAGGATGTCGGCAATGCCGACCCGCGCGCCCTGCCCCTGGTCATGGCCACATGGGACGCCTACCTGCGCCTGGGCGATTACGAGGGACAACGCGCGATCGCCCATGCCGCCATCCATCTCGCGGTAGCCCCCAAGAGCAATGCCATCGACCAGGCCTGGAAACAGGCCAAGGCCTTCGTGGCCGACCAGCCACGGCTCGAGGTGCCCACTTATCTGCGCAACGCGCCGACGAAGCTGATGGAGTCCCTGGGCCATGGCCAGGGCTATCGCTACGCGCACAAGGAACCCAACGCCTACCCGGCGGGCAGTGCCCATGACTGCTGGCCGGACGAGATCGAGCGCCAGTCTTTCTATCAACCGACGGAATACGGCCAGGAGAAGCGCTACGGCCAACTGATGGCCTGGAGGGCGCAGCTCGACGCCGAGGCGGACGACGGCGCGTAGTGCCCAGCGCTATTGAGTAGAGCGGATCACATCGGTGCCCTCGGGAATGGCGAAATCGAAGATGCCGTCAACCAGAGGGTCGTTCATTCTCACGTCATTGAAGGTGATCGCGGTGCGCTGTCCGGTACTGTCGGTCATCTGCAGGGCACGCAGCCGCTCCCCACGAAAGGTCATCTCCAGTTGCTCGAAGAGGGTATCCGGATCCTTGGGCGTAAGCACAAAGGATTCCGAACCCCCTTGCTGGGAGCGGGTGACGTCATAGCTTTCCGTCAGCTCGCTTGCACTCCCCGACAACAGCAAGGCGGGGGTATGGGTGACCCGCATGTCCAGCGCCTGGACAGTGGCCTGCTCGAGGTCCGGGTCATAGAGAATGACCTCTTCGCCATCGGAGACCACCTCCTGGCGATAGGGCGCGTCGACCTCCCAGCGAAACTTGCCTGGACGCGACAGCCACATCTTTCCGCGAGTCTCCTGCAGGCGCTGACCGCCGCCGTCGAGAATCTGTTGCTCGAAGCTCGATTGGTAGGTCTGCAGGGGCTCGAGCAGTCGCGTCAGGCGCTCGGCACCCTCACTGGCCAGTGCCGAGAGGGGAATGGCAAGGCTCATGGCCAGCATGGCTAGGGACTTCTTCACTGTCATCGTCACTCTCTCCCTGAACGGGTCCATCGTGGATTCCTGTCACTCGGACCTTGGGCGCGTCGGCGGGTTGCGGCCCCGCCGACGCTTCCATCATTACTGCACGGTTGTCGGCGCAAGGGCGCAGGCCGCTCAACCACCGCCGGGTGGGGACGCCAGGACTTCCCGGGCGCCGTTGGTCCCCATGGACGATACGACGCCGGCCACTTCCATGGCCTCCACCAGTCGGGCGGCGCGGTTATAGCCGATCTTGAAGCGCCGCTGGACCGCAGAGATCGAGGCCCGGCGCGATTCGGTGACGAACTGCACGGCCTCGTCGTAGAGGGCATCCTGCTCGGCATCGTCTCCCCCCATCCCTTCGGCCTCGAGGCCGGTGAGGGCCTCCGCGGACACCCCGCCACCGGAAAGTATCTCCTCGATGTATTCCGGCTCGCCACGACGC
Organism: Halomonas sp.; assembly: GCA_024636705.1. Classification (GTDB taxonomy): domain Bacteria; phylum Pseudomonadota; class Gammaproteobacteria; order Pseudomonadales; family Halomonadaceae; genus Halomonas. Next base: position 3,848 of record JAGXGN010000065.1, on the reverse strand, counting down.
TTCCAGTCCTCGACGATACGGTGCACCTCGTCATCATCGACGAAGGCCCCATGCACCCGGGTCGGCAGTCCCGAGCCCGCCGGCAGGTAGAGCATGTCGCCGTGGCCCAGCAGGTTCTCGGCCCCGCCCTGATCGAGGATGGTCCGCGAATCGACCCGCGAGGACACCTGGAAGGCCATGCGAGTGGGAATATTGGCCTTGATCAGGCCGGTGACCACATCCACCGAGGGGCGCTGGGTAGCGAGGATCAGGTGGATACCGGCGGCCCGCGCCTTCTGGGCCAGGCGCGCGATCAGTTCCTCCACCTTCTTGCCGACGATCATGAACATGTCGGCGAACTCGTCGATCACCACCACGATATAGGGCAGCTTCTCGAGCACCGGCGGGGGCTGGTGCATTTCCCAGGGCTGGGGTTCCCATAGCGGGTCGGCCACCTGGGCGCCAGCCCGGTCGGCCTCGTCGAGCTTGGCATTGAAGCCATCGATGTTGCGTACCCCCATGGAGGCCATCAGCTTGTAACGGCGCTCCATCTCGGCCACGCACCAGCGCAGGGCGTTGGCGGCCTCCTTCATGTCGGTGACCACCGGCGCCAGCAGGTGCGGAATGCCGTCGTAGACCGAAAGCTCGAGCATCTTGGGATCGACCATGATCATGCGCAGCTCATTCGGCGTGGCCTTGAGCAGCATGGAGATTAGCATGGCATTGACCCCCACCGACTTGCCCGAGCCGGTGGTGCCGGCCACCAGCAGATGCGGCATTTTGCCCAGGTTGGCCACCACGGGACCACCGCCGATGTCCTGGCCCAGCGCCAGGGTCAACGCCGAGGCCTCTTGCTGGTAACGGTCGGAGTCGATCACCTCGCGAAGGCGGATCATCGCCCGCCTGGGATTGGGGATCTCGATGCCCACCGTGGGCCGACCCGGGATGATTTCGACCACCCGTACACTCTTGACCATCAGCGACCGGGCCAGGTCCTTGGCCAGGTTGCTGATCTTGGAGACCTTGACGCCCGCCGCCGGACGGATCTCGAAGCGGGTGATCACCGGCCCCGGCCAGGTCTCGACCACCTCGGCCTTGACGCCGTAGTCGCGCAGCCGAACCTCGAGCAATTCTGCCAACTCGGCGAGCTTTTCGGGGCTGAAATTGGGCTTATGGGGCTCCGGTGGCGTCAAGAGTCGCAGGCTGGGCAAGTCGCCGTCGGGCTCGGGCAGGTGCTCGAACATCGGCCGTTGGCTCTGCAGATGCTCTACGGTCCAGAGGGTGGGGCCATCGGGCTGATCGGCGGCCTCGCGCCCCTGCTCGGCAGTGGCGACGCGAGGCGCTTCTTCGGCGACCGGCTCGTCGTCGTCCTCCCCGTCATCCTCCTGCCAGTCGGTCAGCGCCGGTTCGCGACGTCCCCCGTCGCGAACCGGAGAATGAGGCGACGAGCCCGAGGAGGCCCGGGCCGGCGGCGGTGTCTCGAGTTCGGGTTCGGGGGCGGCAGGCGGGCATTTTGCATCATCCCTGGCAGGTGGCGCCGGGGGATCATCATCCCGACTCGCACGCAGCGAGGGGCCACTCCAGGCAGGAGGCACGTCATCGTCGTCGGGCAGCACCGGCTCGGGAACGGTCTCCGGAACGCGCCGCTCGTCGGAAGGGATCCCTCGGCTCGGCAGAGTGGCAGCGGACGCCCGGACATCGGGCCCCTGCGACGCCTGGCGAGCACTGTAGGCGGCCCCGGGCTGTTTGGCCGATGGGGTGTGTTCGGGCACCTCCCAGGGAATCTGGGTATCACCATCATTACCGAAGCCGGGTTCGCGGCGCGCCTCCCCGGACGCGACTACCGCGGCTGGGGAGGATGCCCCCTGCCCTGGCCGCAATCGGCGCCACCAGCGGCGATGTGCCGGCGCAGTGGTCGAGACATCGGTCTCGGCGGCATCCGGCGCGTCCTTGATGCCGGTATGGCGATCACCCGGGGGTTTCTCCGGGGACGCCACGGGACGCTCCCTGGAGAAGGCGAACCGCTCGGCGATCCAGCCCCAGACGCCCAGGACACGATGGCCCAGTTCATCCATTACCGTCAGCCAGGAGATGCCGGTGAACAGGGGAAAGCCACACAGCATGGCCGCCGCGGACAGCAGCCCCGTTCCTCCCACACCCACCAGCGGGACCAGCGCGCCCACCAGGCCCTCGCCCAGGATGCCACCGGAAGAATAGGGCAGGACACCCTCGGGGTGATAGAAATGCAGCGCACCCAGGGTGGTGGTTCCCAGCAGCAACAGCACCAGGCCACCACTTCGCACCGCCAGGGCCGTGGCATCCCAATCCAGGCTCAGCTGCCGAGTACTGATCAACCGCCAGGCGGCAAATCCCAGCATGCCGGGCCACCAGAGGGCACTGGCGCCGAACAGCGAGTAGAGGACATCGGCGAGCCAGGCGCCAACGGGTCCCATCCAGTTGAGAACCTCGGTTTCCGGTCCGCTCCGCGACCAGCCCGGATCCCCCGGCTGAAAACTGAACAGGGCCAGCAACAGGAAGGCACAGACCGACAACAGCAGAATCGCCACCCCTTCGCGGGCCGATCCCTGCAGCCGGAGTCCGATACGCTTCGCCTTATCCCTGGCAGTCGCCGTACCCAGGCGACCTGGCGCGGACTTTTCGTTGACACTCAAGCGGCTATTCCCCTCGCGCCACGTATGGCGTCGTCCATTTCCATCGCGTCCATCATACCCAGCAAGCGACCGGCATCACAGTGGAAGCGCGCCTTCGTATTGAGCGTCGGCGCCTCGGCGGTCACACTTGCAGGATATCCATCAGGAATCTATTGCCATGCTGCCCTGGCTCGCCGGCTCAGCCGCCACCTTTCCTCCCGTTGAGACAGCCCTCACTGAGCCGAACGGGCTGCTGGCCGCCGGCGGTGATCTCAGCCCGGCATGGCTGGTAGCCGCCTATCGCCGCGGGATCTTTCCCTGGTTCAGTGACGACCAGCCGATCCTCTGGTGGAGCCCCGATCCGCGCATGGTGCTGTTTCCCGACGACCTGCGTGTCCGTCGAAGCCTCGCCAAACGGGTGCGTAACGGGGGTTTCCGGATCACCGCCGACAGGGCCTTCCCGAGCGTCGTTGATGCCTGTGCGGCGCCCCGGCATCGGCAACCCGGCACCTGGATCACCCCCGAGATGCATGACGCCTATACGCCGCCTCATCATCTGGGGCTCGCCCATTCGGTAGAAACCTGGTCCGGCGAACGACTCGTCGGTGGCCTCTATGGGGTAGCGCTGGGGCCGATCTTCTTCGGTGAATCGATGTTTTCCCTGGAGCCGGATGCCTCCAAGGTAGCCCTGGTGGCCCTGTGCCGAGCCATGCAGGCCGGTGGTGGTCGCCTGATCGACTGCCAGATGCATACCGCGCATCTCGCCAGCCTGGGCGCCAGGGATATCGCTCGCCGCGAGTTCATCGGCTATCTTGATAGATGGATGGGCAACACGCCCGGAGACGCCGAGACAACCGCCGACGACTGGACGCCAAGTTGGTCCTTCGAGGATCTCGATACGCCACGCCAAGCGACCTCTGAGGGGAGGCAGCCGTGAGCAGCAACACACCCCGGCAGCCGGTAAGAGACCTGCGTTTCTTCCTCACCGTACCGCATGCCTGCAGCTATCTCGAGGACCGAGAGGCCACTACCCTCTTCCTCGACCCCCAGGAGACCCCGCGCCAGGGCGTCTACGACGCCCTGGCGCTGCTGGGTTTCCGGCGCAGTGGCCGCCACCTCTATCGTCCCCACTGCGAGGGCTGCAGTGCCTGCATTTCCGTGCGCATCCCGGTGGCCGACTTTACTCCGAATCGCAGTCAACGTCGGTTGACACGACGC
>JAGXGN010000064.1 GCA_024636705.1 Halomonas sp. | reverse complement strand
TTGTGCTCGGGGGCGACCTCGAAGAGTTCCTCTGTCTCGGGGTCACGATAGCCGACGAAGCTGCCATATTCGGCATCATTCAGACAGTGGCAGGCGGTCAGCGCTTCCATCCAGGGAACCAGGCCGACCACCTCGCCATCCTCGCGCAGGCCCCAGGCCAGCAAGGGCATGCCGTAGAGAGTGTCGGCGCTGGAAGAGAGCCGGTAGACCATTTCCAGTCCATCCAGCTCGGGGGACAGGCGAATCAGACGACGCCTGGCGAGTTGACGCTGGCGCATGGCTTCCAGGTCGATGACCTGGGCCGGACGAGGTGACAGCGGGGTACCCATGACGTCCCTCCACATGCTTCATTATCATGGCATCGGCCTGGCGGCCGGGCATTAGCGCTTGGCGTCACTGTTGCACAACCAATAGCACAGACTCACCCTCAAGGTTAAGTCCCCGAGATCAACGACACCGTAAGACCATCGTCTCTCGCAAGGTGTCGCTGGTAATCGACGAGTAGCGCATCGGCCTCGCCGCCGTTGCCGCAGCCGGCGAGCACCGCTGCGCTGAGGGCTGCCGCGAATCGCCACTCGGCGTCACTGCGTCGGGAGTTTCCGCTGCGCATCCATCACCGCCTTGCCGATTCGTCGCAGTCGTAAGCCCAGCAACAGGGCCGCTGCAGAAAGCCCCGCGATAAGGCCGATCCAGTAGCCGTGTACGCCCAAGGGGTCGATGAGTCCCCCTAGCCCCCGGACTCCCAGCCAGTGGCCGCCTCCCAGGCCGACTAACCAGTAGGAGAAAAGCGTGATCAGCATGACGACGCGGGTATCCTTGTAGCCGCGCAAGGCGCCGGCCATGTTGACCTGCAGCGAATCCGACAGCTGAAAGATCATGGCCAGTATGACCAGCGACAACGTTAGGCGTTGCACCGCTGCATCATGGGTGTAGAGGGCGATGACCGGTTCCGCTGTCAGCCATAGCAAGAGGCTGTTGAGGGCCGCAATGGCCAGGCTGACGAGGATGCCGTTCCAGGCGACCAGACGAGCGAAGTCGGGCCGCCCCTGCCCCAGGGTGTTGCCGACCCTCACGGTCAGCGCCATGCTCAAGGAGAGCGGCAGCATGAAGAGGATGGATGTGTAATTGAGGGCTATCTGGTGGGCGGCAACCGTGACCTCGCCAAGACTGGCGACAAACAGCGCGATCAAGGTGAAGAGTGTCACCTCGACGAAGATCGCCACGCCGATAGGTATGCCCACATGCAGCAATTCGCCGATGATTCGCCAGTTCGGTGGTGCGGGGCTGTACCAGAGTTCCACCTCACCATAGGCCCGGCTGCGGCGAGTGTAGTGGATCATGGCCAAGGCCATGATCCACATCGAGAGGGCCGTGGCGATGCCACACCCGAAGGCCCCCAGTGCCGGCAGCGATTGCACCCAGTCGGGGAGCCAGTCGCCGAGGAGTCCCGTCAGGCCATCACCCCCATAGATCAGGACGAAATTGCTGGGGATATTCACGCCCAGCCCGATCAGGCTGATCCATAGTGAAGGCCGGGTATGGTTCATGCCGTCCGAGAAGGCCCTCAGGGCCTGGAAAAGGGTAACACCGGGCATGCCGAAGGCGATGGCGGCCAGGTAGGCCGCGGCGCGCGTGGCGACCTCGTCGGGTACCGACATCAGACGGAAGACCGGCATGACGGTGAAATACAGCAGGCCGGCGGCAAGCAGGCCAAGCGCCAGGGACACCCAGAGGGCCTGGTGAACATTGGGGCGAATGCGCCCGACGCGTCCGGCTCCCAGGAGTTGGGCGATAATCGGCGTGAGGCCCATCAGGGTGCCGGTCATGAAAAGCATCAAGGGCAGCCACAGGCCGGATCCCACGGAGACGGCCGCCAGGTCGGTGGCGCTGAGGCGGCCGGTCATCATCACGTCCACGACACTCATGCCCGCCTGGGCGAGTTGCGCGCCACAGATCGGCAGGGCCAGGCGCAGCAGGGGACGCGTCTCCTTGCGATTGGCAGCCAGAAGATCGGCGACAAACTGGGCCAAGGGGCAGGCCTCCATGCATCTGGATCGAACGGGGGCGTGTCTGCCCATCAAGCCGGCAGTCTATCAGCGACAGCCGTGTTTCGCCTGGCCCTTCGCTCGCCCTATACTGTTCACAAATCCGTTCCCAGCGTCCGTTTCGAATCGATCATCAAGGGAGGATCCGTGTCCCATCGCCTCGAGGATCTCATCGTGCTTTTCGACGGTCTCTTCCAAGATAGCTACCACACCCGGCTGGTGCGTGGCGACGCCGACCCCCTTTACCTGCCGGCCGATGACGCCTGCCCCTGGCATCGGGTGATCTTTGCTCACGGCTTCTATGCCAGTGCCTTGCACGAGATCAGCCACTGGTGCATCGCGGGTGCCCGTCGTCGTGGACTCGAGGACTATGGCTACTGGTACCTGCCAGACGGCCGTGATCCCGCCCAACAGGGCGATTTCGAGAACGTCGAAGTGCCCCCGCAGGCACTGGAGTCGCTGTTTTCCCGTGCCTGCGGCCTCGCTTTTCATGTCAGCGTCGACAATCTGGGCGGCGAGGGAGAGGTCGACCGTGATGCCTTCCGTGCTCGGGTCGCGGCACGCGCCGCCCGATTCGAGGAGGAGGGGTTGCCCAGACGGGCCGCGGCCGTTCGCGCGACCCTGAAAGCCTTCTATCGGGAGCGACGTGACCTGGACGACGCGCTGGCCGCCGGACTGGCAGAGTTGAGGGCTACCCGCCTTGCCATGGGTTAGGAGACCAGACGCCCCCGGGACCCAGAAAACTAGTCGTCGTCGGTGGCGTTGAGGCGTTGATGAAGGTGCAGCATCACCTCGACCTCGTGTTCGGGTCGCATCGGTTCCAGGCCCAGTATCCCGAACAATTCTCCCCTTGCCCGTGCCCAGTCTCCGGGCGCCAGGGACGCATAGAGGGATTCCGCAGGCGCCAGCTCGACGAAGGGATCCAGTCCGTAGGTGTCGAACAGGCGTGACAACGCCGATTCGTCATCGCTGATTCCCGCCGTGAATAGCGTCTCGTTGAAGTGGTCGGTCTCCAGCTCGCGGATCACGTCCAGGGGACTGACGCCCAGGCTCGAGAGCTCTTCCAGGCTGTAGCCGCCTAGAGAGATCAATTCCTCGGTCAGCCAGTCGTCATCGGGCTGGATCAGGGTCTGCTTGATGCGCCCATCACTCAGTGACCAGGCGATGGCCAGCGGCAAGCCGCCTTCATCACCGGTTTCCACTGCGATGAAGCCGGGTATCTCGCTTGTCTCAGTGCCGCTCATGGTGATTTCCTCGCCTTCCGGGCTCGAGTTCATGTCGTTGGCTCCAGACGGAAGAAGCGTCTGGCGGTATCCGTGGTGGCCTGGGCCAGTTCGACTTCCGTGATGCCACGCCAATGGGCGATCTCCTTCACGACCCAGGGCAGCAGTGCGGGCTCGTGTCGCCTGCCCTTGAGTTTGGCAGGTAAATTGCGCGGTAGCAGGTAGGGGCAGTCAGTTTCCACCATTAGACGCGCCAGTGGTATCTCCTTGACCAGGTCACGCAGGTGATGGCCACGCCGCTCGTCGCACAGCCAGCCGGTGAGGCCGATGTGCAGGTCGAGGTCCAGGTAGCCGAAGAGGGTATCGCGATCGGCGGTGAAACAGTGCACCACGGCATCGCCGATGTCGTCGCGCCAGGCATGCAGCATCTCGCGCAGGCGCTGGCCGGCATCCCGCTCGTGGAGGAACAGCGGCTTGCCGCTCTGTGCGGCCAGGGCAAGCTGTGCCTCGAAGGCGTATTCCTGGTCGGCGGGCGTGGAAAAATTACGGTTGAAATCGAGACCGCATTCACCCACCGCGACCACTTCCGGCTGTCGATGCAGGTCACGCATCGCCTGCGCTAGGGCGCCATTCCAGTGGCTGGCATCATGGGGATGTACCCCGGCCGTGGCGTAAAACCCGGGGTGGCGGCGGGCCAACGCCACGGCCTGCTCGGCGTGCTGGCGATCCGTTCCGGTGAGGATCAGGGTAGTGACATTCGCGGCTCTGGCACGGGCGAGCACGGCATCGAAATCCCCGGCGAAGCTCGCGTGCGTCAGGTTGGCCCCGATATCCACCAGGGGAGCGGGCGAACGGAAGCGAAGGGCCTCGGGCAGAACGTCGTCGAAGCGTTGATCGTGGTCGGCCAAGGTCGAGCTCCTCAGGGAATCGGCGTTGCATTGTACCCGCGTCTGCGCTGCCGGGGCCACGACGAGCCGGCCATGCGTTACACTAGGCGCCTTCGCGATCAAGAGAGGTATCTGCGTGACCCTGTTACGTCTGGAACAGCTGCAATTGGCCTATGGCACCCAGGTATTGCTCAATGGTGCCGACCTGGTCCTTGAAAAGGGTGAGCGCCTGGCTCTGGTGGGACGCAACGGTACCGGCAAGTCGACCCTGCTCAAGTTGGTGGCCGGGGAGATTCAGGCCGACGGCGGCAGCATCTGGCGCGCGCCTGGCCTGAAGATCGGTGTGCTCGCTCAAGACCTGCCCGATGCCACGGGTCAGACCATCTTCGACATGGTGGCCAAGGGCCTGCCCGAGGCCGGTGAGCTGCTCTCCGACTACCACCACCTCATCAACGAGGCAGAGCCGGACATGCGGCGCATGTCCGAGTTGCAGACACGCATCGAAGCCATCGACGGTTGGTCGTTTCACCAGCGCATCGATGTCGTGCTCACCCGCCTGGGCCTGCCGGCGGACGCCGAGATGTCGGCGCTCTCCGGTGGCTGGCGCCGCCGCGTGGCACTCGCACGCGCCCTGGTCGCCGAGCCCGACCTGCTGCTCCTTGACGAACCCACCAACCATCTTGACCTCGACACCATCGCCTGGCTGGAGGAGCAGTTGCTGGCCTTCAACGGGGCGGTGCTGTTCATCACCCATGACCGCACCTTCCTGTCGCGACTGGCCACCTCGATCCTCGAGCTCGATCGTGGACGCCTGGGGCGCTATCCCGGCGACTATGCGAAATACCAGGAGCAGAAGAGCCACGAGCTCGATGTCGAGGCGCGCGAGAATGCGCTCTTCGACAAGAAGCTGGCCCAGGAAGAAACCTGGATCCGCCAGGGTATCAAGGCGCGCCGGACCCGCAACGAGGGACGCGTCCGTGCCCTGGAGCAGATGCGCCATGAGCGCAGCGAACGTCGAGAACGCCAGGGTCGGGCCAACCTCTCGGTGGATAGCGGGGAACGCAGTGGCAAGCGGGTGGTGGAGCTGGCCGGCGTGACACACCGCTTCGGTGACGAGGTGGTGATCCGCGACCTGAACCTGGAGATCCAGCGTGGTGATCGTATCGGCTTCATCGGACGCAACGGTGCAGGCAAGACGACGCTTCTCAAGATCCTGCTCGGCGAGCTCGAACCCAGCGAAGGGACGGTGCGACTCGGCACCAACGTTAAGGTCGCCTACTTCGACCAGTTGCGCGCCGGCCTCGAGCCCGAGAAGACCGTTTATGACAACGTGGCCCAGGGCAGTGACAGGGTCAGTGTGGGAGGGCGTGACCGTCACGTCATGAGCTATCTGCAGGACTTCCTCTTCACCCCGGAGCGGGCTCGCCAGCCGGTCAAGGCACTGTCCGGTGGAGAGTCCAACCGCCTGCTGCTGGCGCGGCTCTTCACCCAGCCGGCCAATGTGCTGGTGCTCGACGAGCCGACCAATGATCTCGACGTCGAGACCCTGGAACTGCTCGAGGAGTTGTTGCTCGACTTCGAGGGCACCCTCTTGCTGGTCTCCCACGACCGCGCCTTCATGGACAATGTGGTGACCAGCGTGCTGGCCTTCGAGGGCGAGGGGCGTGTGCGGGAGTATGTGGGAGGCTACAGCGACTGGGTCCGCCAGGGCGGCCGGCTTCCGCCGGCTCCCTGGGAGGGGGCGGCCCGTCAGCGAGTCGAGCCGACGGCCGAGGCAAGCCGGACCGGCGATGTCCAGAAGGAAAGCGCCAGACCAGCGCCGGCCAACAAGGCCGTCAAGCTCTCCTACAAGTTGCAGCGAGAACTCGATGGGCTGCCGGAACAGATCGAGCGACTCGAAACCGAAATTGCGGCCTTCGAGGAGGCGATGGGGGATCCCGCCTTCTATCAGCAGGACGCCAAATGGGTGGCGGCGACCATCGCGGCATTGAACGAGCGACAGGCCGAACTGGAAGCCGCCATGGAGCGCTGGATGGCGCTCGAGGCGATGGTCTCAGGCGATACCTGAGCACCGAATGGCCAGCCGCTCAGTGCGTCGTCGATGTGCAGGTTTATTCCTCGGTCTTCTCGCCCTTCTTGCCGACGCGCACGGCCAGCACATCGCACTGGGCACCGTGCAAGACACCGGTTGAGGTGGAGCCCAGCAGCAGGGCGAAGCCATGCCGGCCATGGGATCCCACGGCGATCAGATCGACACCCTGTTCCTCGGCGAAGCGGTGGATCTCGGTATCGGGCATGCCCACCAGGACATGCTGGTTTTCCTTGGCGACGAGGGGGTCGGCGATCTCGGCCAGACGCTGCTTGGCGTGTTCGTCGAGCTGGTCCTGGATGCTGGTGAGATCCATGGGAATGTCGCCGCCGTAGGCAAAACCGAGTGGCTCCAGCGTGTGCATGATCGACAGCTTGGCATTGTTACGCTCGGCGATTTGCGCGGCCCGCTCCAGTACCCGGTGGGAGTCCTTGGTCAGGTCGACGGCGACCAGGACGTGACGATATTCATGGCTCATGGTTCGAGTTCTCCGTGACGGCATTTATCGGTGATGTCGATGCCTTCACTCTAGGACGCTTGGCGAACCAAGACAACGACTTGCATCAAGGCATCGAGAGATATGCCTCGAATTCCTGGGAGAGTAGCATGGAGTGGCTCATCATCGTCTTCGCATTGATGCTGGTGGTATCGCCGGTGATGTGGATTCGGCCGAGTCCGAGACAGCGACGGGTGGCCGCCTTGCGCCGCGATGCCATGAAAACCGGCCTCTCGGTGAAGCTGGAGAAACCCCCGCTGCACGGTGAGCAGACCGCCATGCCGGTATACCGCTGGCACTATCCCCCGCAGCGGCCGGGCCCCGATTTCGTTCTGGTGCGCGATAGCTACGCCGCCGAGACGCTCAAGCCTCTGGCGCATGGGTGGCGCTGGCGTCAGGAACCCTTGCGCCCGCTTCCCCTCGACGTCGAAGAAAGCCTCAAGCGGTTGTTATCGCGCCTGCCTCTGGATGCCCTGGTGATCGAGTCGAATCGGAATGCCCTGAGTCTCTGGTGGTGGGAATCACAGGATTTCGCCCGTTTCGCCACCTATCTCGATGACATCGAGGCATTGCGGGATGGGCTTGCCGGGCGTCCCGATGATCCCGGGCTCGGCGGCGATTTCCAGGCGGGCAGCAAGTAACGGCCTCTCCATAAGCCGTCACACAGGCCATGGCCTCGACTCAGTCGCTGGATTCGCGTGCCTGAATGGCCAGGCCGTTTTCCTCGATTCGCGACAACATCTCGGCGAGCTGCGCCACTTCCTCATCGCCGAGGCCGGCAAGCATCTCGCCCCTGGCCTGGGTGACCACGGTATCTATCTGTTCGAGCAGTGGAGAGGCCGCTTCAGTGAGGAAGACACGCTTGGTACGACGGTCCTGGTCACAGGATTGGCGCTCGATCAGCCCCTGATCGGCAAGCTGGTCCAGGGTGCGCACCAGGGAAGGTGCTTCGACGCCGATGGCGCGGGCCAGATCACACTGAGGCTGGCCATCACCGAGTCGCCACAGGGTGTAGAGGGTGATCCAGCGTGTCTGCGTCAGACCAAGGGGGGCCAGGCGGTGGTCGATGACGGCACGCCAGAGGCGTGGGGCCCGGGATAGCTGTAGACCGATGTTCTGATGCATGACGCTCTGCAGTCGATTGGCGTCTTTGAATTGTCCGTAGCCCCAGGGTTTAATGCAAGCCTGCTCACGATTGACCCCGAGCCGTGTGAACTCATGGCGATCTGGCTGGCCTGATCATGAAGAAGAGACGATGCTGTGATTGGGCTCGAGGACTTGAAATCGTGGAGATTCGCGGATGATCTATCAAGGCAATGCCATCAGGGTGGAAGGCGGTATCGGGGAGGGCGGCGACGGTATCGCCCGTCTGACCTTCGATCTGGCGGGCGAGTCGATCAACAAGCTGTCGAGTGCGGTGGTTGGTGAGCTGGACGCCGCCGTCAAGGCGATCCAGTCCAAGAAAGGCTTGAAGGGTCTGGTGATCGGGAGTGCCAAGGACGTCTTCATCGTCGGGGCCGATATTACCGAGTTCCATGGCCTCTTCGAGAAGGGTGGCCAGCACATCGAGGAAATGCTCGAGCGAACCCATGGCATCTTCAATGCCATCGAGGACCTGCCCTTTCCCAC
>JAGXGN010000063.1 GCA_024636705.1 Halomonas sp. | reverse complement strand
TCGGCAGCGTCAGATGTGTATAAGAGACAGCCTGGGTATTTCAGGATTGATGATTCAAGATTGCTGTTTCAGGATTCCTGGATAGAGGTGATCATCACCGGTGCGACGCCGCGATTGATCATGCCCAGTTCCTTGGCGGCTTGCTTGGAGAGGTCGATGATGCGTCCCTTGACGAAGGGGCCGCGGTCATTGATCAGCACTTCCACCTCGCGTCCGTTGTCCCGGCGGGTCACCAGTACCCGGGTGCCGAAGGGCAGGCTGGGATGGGCGGCGGTGAGCTCTCGCTGGTCGAATGGCTCTCCGCTGGCGGTGGGTCGACCCTGGAAGCGATCGCCGTAGAAGGAGGCCATCCCCTGTTGAATCGCGACGGACTCTTCGTGAGATTGGTCGTGGGCCTGGGCCGTTCCGGCGGCGCCGGTAATCAGCAGGCCTGCCAGACAAAATGCCGGCAGCAGGTGGGAGCGAATACCCATAGGGTTTATACCTCAACGTCCGTTTTGGCGTCTCTGGCATCCGTCCCGAGGCGCTGTGATCATGGCTGCCGAAGGCGACATGCGTCGGCGGGCGCGATACTAACCGCCCCTGCCATCCTGAGCAAGGTTTTCGGGAGTTTAATCGTATCGGATCATTGCATACGACTTAAGGGCCGCCAATCAACACACCCCACTACGCCAGGGGCGGAGTGGGGTGTGTTAGAGACAGCCTTAATGCTGGTAGCCTTTAATGTTGATAGTTTTCCTCGAACAGCTCCGCCTTGGCATCGCGCATGACGTCCTCACAGGCCGCATGATGGGCGAGCTGGGTGAGCAGGCGCTGGGTGACTTCGAAGCCCTTGCCCAGGCAACCATCTACCTCTTCGCGGCTCACCCGAGGGAAGACACTGTAGTCGATCCGTATCGTTCTACCACCACCCTCCAGCTTGTCGGCCATGGCCCTCAAGCGCCAGGCGATTCGTTCCTTCCAGCTGGCTGATTCCTCCACACCCTCGTTGACGCGAAACGTGCAGTGCCACTCAGGCTTGTAGACCTTCATGAGAACCTCCTCGGCTGGCTGGGAAAAAATGATCGATCGTGATGTCTGCTCCGTCTCTGAATGATGTTGCTCGTTTATCATACAGCCTTTCCCCAGGCTGACCACTCTTGCCGAAATGATCGAGGCTGACCAGCGTCAGGCTTCATGCCGACTCATCTTGTCGGATTTGCAAACGGTAAGGGGCTGGGATCTACTTGACTTGATGGCAACCAGGATGGTTGTCTGCCCCCTCATTCCCCCCCCCGAGTCAGATTGGGAGATTGTGACCGGCCATTTTGCCTACCTGTAGTAGAGGTTGCGATGCCAGCAGGTGCCCGCTTAGTCACCATTAAGGGCGAATTTGAACGCTCGTTGATCGATGCCATTCAAGAAGCGTCGCCGGACGGCATCCTCGTGGTGGATGATCGGGGGACAATCTTGTCTCACAATCGGCGCCTCTTCGAGGTGTTCGATATCCCCCTCGAGGCTCTGCCGGGTGACCACGGCGGTAACCTGGAGGGGTATCCAGAGCAGACACCGTTGGTGCTTGCGCTCGATAGGCTCGAAGCGCCCGAGGCGTTTCTGCAGCGCGTCCGGGAACTCTATGACGACCCTTCGCTGGAGGACCACTGTGAGCTCGTATTGAAGGATGGGCGGACGCTGGAGCGCTTTTCCCGTGCGCTCTGGGGTCATGACAGTCGCTACCTGGGACGAGTCTGGTTCTTTCGTGACATCACGTCGCGCAAGGACGTCGAGCACAACCTGGAGGCACTGGCACGGCGAGACCCCTTGACCGGTGTCGCCAACCGTCGGCATTTCTTCGAGTTGGCCGAGTCGGAGGTTTCCCGGGCTCGGCGATACGGGACGGCGCTTTCCCTCATCATGCTCGATCTCGATCATTTCAAGCGAATCAATGACCAGTTCGGGCATGCCGCTGGTGATCGGATACTGACCAGGTTCTGCCATGGCGCCGCGTCCTTGCTGCGTGAAACGGACCTCCTGGCTCGCCTGGGGGGAGAGGAGTTCATCGTACTGTTGCCTGGAACACCCCTCGACGGGGCCGTCCAGCTTGCCGAACGCTTGCGTTGCCATGCCGAGGCAGAGATCGTGGAAGAGGCCTCCAATCCCATCCGTTACACGGTGAGTGCTGGCGTCGCGACCCTTGCACTCGAGGATTCCTCGATCGAAGCCACCATGCGACGAGCCGACGCTGCGCTCTATGCCGCAAAAGTGGCCGGTCGCAACTGCACGAGGTACCAGGTGATCGGAGTTTGACGGGACCCTGCACTGATCGTTGGCTCTCTGGTGTTGCCATCAGCTAGACTTGGTTCATCCCTGCCTAATCCTGCGAGAACGCCATGTCCGATCATGATCGCTATGCCTATCCTCACCGCGTGCTGCACTGGGCGGTTGCGCTTGTTGTGGTGTTGTCGCTAGCCAGCGGCCTCACCTTGGGTTTTCTCGGGTTCGAAGGGGCCATGGAGCGGTTAGGCGGCACCCTGACCGACCTGCTCTACATGTTCCACAAGACGTTCGGTGTGATCATTCTCGTGCTGATGACGGCGCGAATCTTTACCCGATGGCTCTTCGTGGTGCCGATTCACGAGCCGCCGTTGCATCCCTTCCAGCGGTTGCTCAGTACCAGCGTCCATCACCTGCTCTACCTGGCATTGATCGTCCAGCCCGTGCTCGGTTGGACGGCAACTGCCACCGGCGGTTTTCCGGTGCAGTTCTTCCACTGGAACCTGCCGGGCCTGATCGGCGAGAACGAGGCGCTCTCCGAGCAGTTGTACCTGCTGCACGGCTGGCTGGCTTGGTCGATTCTGGGGCTGGTGGTGTTGCATATCGCCGGTGCGCTCTTCCATTGGCTGGTCAAGCAGGATGGTGTCATGAAGCGCATGAGCCTGTTCTGAAAGCGGGTATCGCTCAATCGCCGTGCGGCGTCTCTGGCGTGATCTCCGGGCTGATCACGTCGAGGTAGTGACGAATGCGCTGGACATGGTGGCCGGGCTCGTAGCCGCCGTACTGCGTTTCCAGCTCAGCACGGCTGGTGCCGATGGTGGCCATCTGCGGGTCGGTGAAGACCACGGCGAGGGGCACGTTGCGGGTGCCGGCCCCTCAGGCGGCCAGGCGCAGGGCGAAGGCGATCAGCAGGGAGCCGAAGGTCCAGCGCTGGAGGCTTGCCCTGAGGGGGCTGGCGGCAAACCAGCGCTGCAGCACGGCCCCCAGGGTGGCGTAGCCGGTATCGAACAGCAGGCCAATGCCCACCAGCAGGCCGCCCAGCAGGGAGAACTGCAGCATCACGGAGGCCTCGCCAGGACGCACGAACTGCGGCAGCAGCACCGAGCAGAACAGCAGCGACTTGGGGTTGAGCAGGTTTGTGAGCAGGCCACGGCGCCAGGCGCGCCGGTTACCGGCGACGAGGAGGCCCTCCCGGCCCGCGTCGATGTCCGCCGTGGCGCCGGGCGAACAGAGCAGTTGCAGGCCGATCCAGGCCAGGTAGGCACCCCCCGCGTAGCGCACCGCATTGAAGGTCCAGGGCGCAGTGGTAAACAGCGTGGCCAGCCCTAGGGCCGCCAGGGCCACGTGCAGGCCGCGCGCCACGGCGAGTCCTGCCGCGGTGGCCAGCGCCGGGTAGTGCCCCTGCTGGCTGCCGGTCTGCAGCACCAGGATCATGTCGGGGCCGGGCAGCAGGTAGATAGCCGCCAGGGCACCGATGAACAGCCACAGCTCCATGGGCTCGCCTCCTGCCGTTGTGAAGGATCCTCCCGGAACGCTGCCAGTTTAGCCCCGGGGGCACCGGCAGGTCCTTGCAAAATAAGCCAAGAAAATGGCTATAATTGGCAGGAAATACCAATTTATAAGAAAGGAATTAAGTTATATGCCAATCTATCGGCTGGATGCCATCGACCGACGCATCCTGGCGGCCTACGAGCGCTTCCTGACCGAGACCTTGCTGCGCCTGCCCGGTGTCAGCGACATCCGCAGTAACTTCGCCATCCAGACCGTCAAGGCGCACGGGCCGCTGCCTCTGGCACGGACCGAGGGTTAGGGTAACGGTGCACTTGGCTCCTACGCCATGGCCGCCTGTCGGGTGCCGCCGGGCCGTAATCCGCCGGGACGCTGCGGCAGAGTGCTCGTTACCTGCAGCGCCTACGTCACCTATCTGCTATGCTATATGGTTCCAATTTTTATCCCATGGCCCCGGCCCGACGGCTCCCGCCGTCTCCGCGTCTCGTTTCGGTGCCCGCCTCCTCTTGCAGGTTTATCCACGTGTCTGATTCTTCTCCCGATTTCGCCACGCTGCCGCTGGCACCGGAACTGCTGACCAATCTCGATTCCCTGGGCTATCACGTTATGACGCCGATCCAGGCCAAGAGCCTGCCGCAGATGCTGGCCGGTCGGGACCTGATTGCCCGGGCGATGACCGGCTCGGGAAAGACGGCGGCCTTCGGTCTTGGGCTGCTCTCTCGGCTTACGCTGTCGAACGCCCGGGTGCAGGGGCTGGTGCTCTGCCCGACCCGCGAGTTGGCCGATCAGGTGGCCGGCGAGCTTCGTCGGTTAGCACGATCCCTGCCCAACATCAAGGTGCTGGTCCTGTGTGGCGGCGTGCCGATCGGCCCCCAGTTGGCCTCCCTGGAACATGGCGCGCATCTGGTGGTAGGCACGCCGGGCCGGGTGCAGGACCACTTGCACAAGGGCTCGCTGGTGCTGGCCGGGCTCACTACCCTGGTGCTGGACGAGGCCGATCGGATGCTCGATATGGGGTTTCAGCCCGCCATCGAGGCGATCATCGAGGAGACGCCGGCCGATCGACAGACCTGGCTGTTCAGTGCCACCTATCGTGAGGGGGTTCGTGCCGTCGCCGATGCCCTGATGCGTGACCCGGTGACCGTGGAGGCCACCGAGGTCCATGATGAGACCACCATCCAGCAGCATTTCCACCGGGTGACGGACGATGCGGCACGCTTCGAGGCGCTGTGCCTGCTGTTGCGTTACCATCGTCCGCCGTCCAGCGT
>JAGXGN010000007.1 GCA_024636705.1 Halomonas sp. | reverse complement strand
CGGCGTCTGGACACGGCCCACCGAGAGGACCCCGTCATGGCCGGCCTGCCGCCCCGTCAGCGTCCAGGCGCGCGTCAGGTTGATACCGTACAGCCAGTCGGCGCGAGCACGCGATTCCGCGGCGCGATACAGGGGCCCATAGCGGGCATTGTCCTCGAGACGCGACAGGGCACGCTGAATCGCCGAGGGGTTGAGGTCGTTCACCAGCAGGCGGGATACCGGGCCCTTCCAGCCGAGATGATCGATCACCTCCTGGACCAGTAGCTGTCCTTCCCGGTCCGGGTCCCCGGCATGGACCACCTCGGAGGCGACCTTCAGCAGCCGACGGATGGCGGCCAGCTGGCCGCGTGCCTTGGGGCGGGGCCTGAGTTTCCAGACCTCGGGCAGGATCGGCAGGTGATCCAGCCGCCAGGCCTTGAAGGCGGGATCATAGGCATCCGGTGGCGCCTGTTCCAGGAGATGGCCCAGGCACCAGGTGACGGTGGTGTCGCCGACGACGAGGGCGTCATCACCCCGCCTGAGGCTGCCGGGCAAAGCCTCGGCGATGGCGCGGGCCAGGCTGGGTTTTTCGGCGATGATCAAGCGCATCCGGGGTCTCGTCGGCGTAAGGGAGGGTCAGTCTTTCAGCATTCTTTACCGCTCGCCAGGTGTAAGTGAAAAGAAACGATGTACAATTTCTGTACACTATTTTTCCGGGGAGATTGCCATGCGAGATTGTGGCCGCACGCGTCGCCTCGTCGGGGTTGATTGTGCCTGCCCAGGATCGTGCGGGACTGATAGACTGTGCGGTTTTCGGGTGGCGGAGACTGCGATGCTGGCGGTATGGGTAGAACAGCTGCTGGGGTTTGCCTCGGGAGCCCTGATGGTCATTCGCGAGGATGAGCGCTATCCGACCCTGATGGCCTGGGCGCGTGGCGAGGGAGCCGAGCTGATGGGCGGCAACTTTTCTCAAGCCCAGGCCCAGGCGCAGGCCCTGGCGCCGGAACTCTGGTCCCAGACGCCTCTGGAGCGGCTCGATTTTGCCTGTGAACCCCTCGCCAGGCCCGGGCCTAACGAGCCCTGCTGGTGTGATTCTGGCCGCAAGACCAAGCATTGCTGTGGGGCCGTGACCCTGCCGGGCCAGGTACCCGCCCATCTGATGTGGATGCTGTCCCTCAGCGACTGGAAGGGCCGCGACCTCAAGGCGGCCCTGGCTTCCGGTCGTGCCCCGGCCCAGGCGTTGCTCGAGGCGGGATTGATTGCCGCCGAGAGCGGTCAGCGGGGCCGTGCCCAGCAGATCCTGGAGTCCCTGTTCGAGCAGGCCGACTGGTCACAGCTGCCCGAGCAGGCGGAGCCGGCCTTCGAGATCCTGGTGGATCTCTACCAGGAGCGGGGTTTCACCCGCAAGCGCACGGCCCTGCTCGACGACGTCCTCGACCGCGGCCCGCTGTTCCTCCGCGGCGTCGCGCTCGAACGGCTGTGCCTGATGCACCTGGACAACGACGACCTGGACAGCGCCCGAGAGGCCTTCGTCAGGGCCCAGCAGGCATTGCCCGACTCCCCGACTCTGGCGTATATCGAGGCGATGTTGCTGCTTCACGAGGGCCATGACGAGGAAGCCGCCGAGCGCGCCGGTTTCTGGTTTCGCCGGTTGAGTCGCCAGGGAGACCTCGACGACGACCAGTTGCAGTTCCTCGCCGATCTGGCCGAGAACCCCGGTGCGACCCTGGCCGAGCAGCTGCTCAATGCCGAGGAGGACCTGGCCGATCCGCTCGCCTCGCTGCAGGCCCTGCTCGAGTCCCTGCCCACCGCGCCGAAGCTGTTGATCCGGCGTACCGACGAGGGGTCGCTGGAATATCGGACCACGGCGCGAGAGGACACCCTGTTCGCTGCCTGGTTCGCGCATTTCAAGGCCGTGGTGATAGGCGATGCGCCCATGGGCTTCGAGGAGGATCCCTGGGAACATGCGGGAGACTGGCTGGGTGAGCTTTGCTCCCACCCGGAATGGCTCGATTCGCCGCAGGTAGTCCAGGGCCTGTCCTTGGCATTGACCAGCCGTTTCGGCAGCCTACCCTGGATGGCGCCCAGCCTCTTTTCCCCCCTGGCGGACCGCGTCGAACGCTGGCTCGAGCAGGTCCAGGCCGAGGGAGACGGCACCCTCAAGTGGGAGGATGGCGACAATGCCATCCTGCTGCGCACCAGCCTGGCGCTGGTCGTGGGCATGGAACGCGGGGCTCGCCAGCGCTCCCGGGAATTGGCCGAGCGGCTGCTGTTGCTAGATGACCAGGATAGCCTGGGTCTCTGTGAACTGGTGCTCGACCAGCTGCTGCGGGAGGGTCGTGACCAGGACGCCTTGGAACTCAGTGAGAGGGAATCGCCCGAGGATGAGTCGTCCTGCCCGCTGGGGCTGTTGATGGGCCGGGTGCTGGCGCTGTTTCGCCTGGAGCGACGCGACGAGGCCGTGCAGGCCATTGCCGCCGCACGGCGCCAGAATCCCCATGCCCTGGCCATGTTGTGCGCGGATAATCCTCGCCCCGCCAGGACGGGCCGGGACGGCGTTGCGGAGTCTGGCTCCCGGGCCGAGGCGTGGCAGTACCGTACTCTGATGCGCGATCAGTGGCGGACCACGCCCGGTGCCCTGGAGTGGCTGCGGGAACATCTAACCGGCTGAGGGCGACACCCCGACGCCTTTTCAAGCAGGTCCCTTCAAGGAAGGCTTTTAGGCCGGGCGTGGTTCCGGGCGAGGCACCAGCTCGCGATCACGGCTGATCCAGATGGCCAGGGCGATGGCCGGCAGCCCCAGTGCCGTGGCGATGACGAAGAAGGTGGCATAGCCCTCGGCGGCGACCACCAGCCCCCCGAAACCGCTGAGGAACTTGCCCGGCAGGGTCATCAAGGACGAGAAGAGCGCATATTGGGTGGCGGTATAGGCCCTCGAGGTCAGGCTCGACAGGAAGGCGATGAAGACCGCGCTGGCCAGGCCATTGGCCAGGTTGTCACCGACGATGGCCATGACCAGGAAGGGCAGGCTCTGGCCGGCCAGGGCCAGGGCCGCGAACAGCAGGTTGGTCAGGGTAGCGGCCACCGCCCCGATCACCAGAATGGGTCCGATGCCGTAGCGCGCCACCAGCAGGCCACCGAGAATCCCGCCGCTGATGCTCATGGCGATCCCGAAGATATTGGTGACATTGGCAATGGTGGCCAGGGTGAAGCCCATGTCGATGTACAGGGGGTTGGCCATGGAAGCCATGGCCAGGTCGCTGATGCGAAACACCGCGACGAAGACCAGCAACCACAGGGCCTTGAGCCGGTAGCGCGTGAGGAAGTCGGTGAAGGGGCAGACCACGGCACCGATCAGCCAGGCAACCAGCCGGCGCAGCGGCTTGGGCCGTCCTCGGCTGGCACGCACGAAGGCGCGAACCCTGGGCTCGTGGATCAGCTGGGTATTCAGCGACAGGCGTGCCGGCTCCGGTCGCAGCAGTACGGTGACCACCCCTACACCGACCAGGGCCGCCATGGTCAGGTAGGCGGCCTCCCAGGAGAGCCAGGCGGCGACATAGAGGGCGCCGGCGCCGGCCGCCAGCAGCCCCCCCCGGTAGCCGATGATGTAGGTCGAGGCCATGGCCGCCTGGATGTCCTCCGGCGCCGATTCGATGCGAAAGGCATCGATGGCGATGTCCTGGGTCGCCGAGCCGAAGGCCACCAGCAGGGCGAAGATGGCCACCATGGGCAGGTTGCCGACGGGATCCAGGCTGGCCAGGCCCATCAGGCCCGCCACGATTATCGTCTGGGCCAACAGCATCCAGCTGCGCCGCTGGCCCAGGCGGCGGGTCAACAGCGGAAGTGCGAGGCGATCGACCACGGGTGCCCAGAAGAACTTGATGGAATAGAGGATGCCGATCCACGAGAAGAAGCCGATGGCAGCCACTTCGACGCCATCGCTGCGCAGCCAGGCGGATAGGGTCGAGAACACCAGCAGGAAGGGTAGGCCGGCGGAAAACCCCAGGAACAGCATGGTGATGACCGGTGCCTTGAGGTAGATCGCCAGGGCGGCCCGCCAGCTGAGATGGGGGGTGGGTGTGGGCATGTCGGGAGCACTCCTTGCAGTCCTGACGCGACAGGGAACACGGGTCTTCCCCATGGGTGATAAACTACGAACACGGTGCGTTGCGCGAAGGGATTGTTGCAGAGCACCGGGACTTGTACCAGCAGGAACCTCGACAAGGAGTCGCATGAGTGACATCGATGCCATATCCGCAGAGGCACTCGACGCCAGCCCTCGCTGGTATGTGATCCACTGCAAGGGGGGCGAGTCCTTCCGGGCGACCGAGCATCTCGGTCATCAGGGCTATGAGGTCTTTCATCCGGTGCTCGAGGTGCAGAAGAAGCGTCGCGGCAGGCTTGTCTGGGTCACCGAACCGCTTTTTCCCTATTACCTCTTCATTCGCCTCGATCGCTTGGCCAGTAACTGGGGGCCCATCCGCTCTACCCGGGGTGTCTTGAGACTCGTGACCTTCGGAAAGGATACGCCGGTGCCGGTGGGTGATGACCTCATCGAGATACTCAAGCGACAGGGCGATGATCGAGGGGATGACACGGCCAACCTCTATTTCCGTGCCGGCGAACCCGTGGAGATCACCGAGGGGCCCTTCAAGGACCTCCAGGCGGTCTTCGAAAGCCACAAGGGCGAGGAGCGCGCCATCGTGCTGCTCGGCATGCTGCAGAAGCAGCAACGCCTGGAGATGCCCGTCAACCAGTTGCGCCGCCGCGACTAGGATGCCGTTGTATTTCCTCGCCTCCTCGCCTCCTCGCGCCTCGACACCCTTCAGGAGACCGACATGACCATTGCCCCACAGCGGGTCGTGAGCCTGCATTATGTCTTAAGCGATGCCGAGGACAGCGTGCTCGACGACTCCCGGTCCCGGCAGAAGCCGCTGGAGTACCTTCACGGGCACAATAACATCGTCCCCGGGCTCGAGCGGGCACTGACGGGCCAGGCCCCAGGCGCCATTCTCAGCGTGACCCTGATGCCGGCAGAGGCCTATGGCCTGCGTGATGAGGCGCTGGTGCGGGAAGTCGACCGTAAGGCCTTCCCCGTGGACGACCTGGCCGTCGGCATGCGTTTCCAGACGCCCGGGGATGACGGCCCCGAGATCGTTACCGTGCTCGAGGTGCGCGACGCCACGGCGTTGGTCGATACCAACCATCCGCTGGCCGGTCATACGCTGCATTATCGCCTGGAGGTGCTCGACGTGCGTGATGCCACCCGCGCCGAGCTTGCCAAGGGACATCCCTTGCCACCGGGAACCGAGCCCGGCGACGTCGAGGACCGCAAGATGCCCTGAATTTGATCTGGATCAAACCAGGATTGGGCCGGGACCGCTTCGGCGCCCAAACTTGATGCAGGTCAGCTTCTCCGTCCCTTGTCCGGGCTAGAGTTCTCCCAACACAGTGCGACGGGAGTACTCACTATGTATCTGGATGACGCCGTAGTCTTTGGATTGGTCACCGTCGGATTGATGATCACCTTCATGGGCGGTTGGGTCGGCTTCGTGATTCGCGACAGCCGCAAGAAGAAGCACTGAACCAACCGCACACCGAGTCGTCAGGGGAGGGGGGTTCGCCCCCCAGTGGCCGACCCGCAAGGGTCGGTCTTTTTTTCGCGTGCAATCACGATATTTCTCCCTCGTCGTAGGGTCGTCCCGGGTCACCGCTGTACCATGAGATTGTCGCTGCTGCTCGGGGTGCGCCAGTAGCGCTGCCAGGCACGCATCACGCGTTCGGAATACCATGTCTTGCCGAGACTGCCGTTGTAGCGGGCCAGTGCCCGAGTCAGATCGCCGTCCTCCATGGCCAGGTAATGAGCCAGTATGGTGGAGCCATAACGAAGGTTGCGGTTAGGGTCCTTGAGGTCATCGGCGGGCAGACCGAGTTCGCGTACCCAGAACGGCATGATCTGCATCAGTCCCACGGCACCGGCGGAGGACACCGCGTCCGCCTTGAAGGCGCTTTCCACCTGGATCACCGCCAGTACCAGCTCCGGCGGGAGCTTCGCCAGGGTGGCCTCCTGGTAGATGCGTCGCAGCAAGCGGCTTCGACGCTGTGCATCCTTCACGAAGCGGCCGAGCTGGGGCTCCATGTCATTGTGCCACTGGCGCGCCGCCCAGATCTCGGCCGCCGAGCGTGGCGACTCCCGTGAGGCTTCCAGGGTGGCGCGCATGGTGGGCGTCACCGTCGGCAAGGCCTGCACGACGGCCGGGCCAGCGGCCAGGCTCTTCGATGCCAGCAGGATGCCGAGCAGCAGGTGCCTAGCGGCCCACACGCTCACCCAGGAAATCGAGGATCTGGTCGGCAGGTACCATGGTGGCGTCATTGTCGCGGCGTCCCTTGTATTCGAGTTCACCCTTGTCCAGTCCGCGATCGCCGACCACCAGCCGGTGGGGAATGCCCATCAGTTCCTGGTCGGCGAAGCGCACGCCGGGGCGAAGGTCGCGGTCATCCAGCAGCACCTCGAAGCCCGCCGTGGTCAGAGCCTGATAGAGCCGCTCGGCCTCTTCCCGGACCCGTTGCGACTTGTGGGCATTCATCGGCACCAGGGCGATATGGAAGGGCGCGATGGCGTCGGGCCAGATGATGCCGTCGGCGTCGTGGTGCTGCTCGATGGCGGCGGCCACGACCCGGGTCACCCCAATACCATAGCAGCCCATCCAGGGATGGGTGGCTTTTCCGTTCTCGTCGAGGACGGTGGCATTCATCGACTCGCTGTACTTGCGGCCCAACTGGAAGACGTGACCGACCTCGATGCCGCGCTTGATGGCGAGCACCCCCTTGCCATCCGGCGAGGGGTCGCCCTCCACGACGTTGCGCAGGTCGGCGACCCTGGGCAGCGGCAGGTCGCGCTCCCAGTTGATGCCGAAGTAGTGCTGACCGTCGACATTGGCGCCGGCGCCGAAGTCGCTCATCAGGGCCACGCTGCGGTCGATGATGATCGGCATGTCGAGGCCTACCGGCCCCAGCGAGCCGGGGCCGGCCCCCACGGCGGCGCGGATTTCCTCTTCGCTTGCCATGGTCAGCGGTGTTGCTATCTCGGCGAGGTTCTCGGCCTTGACCTCGTTGAGTTCGTGGTCGCCACGGATCAGCAGGGCGATCAGGCCACCCTCGACATCGTGGACCATCAGGGTCTTGATGGTCTTTTCGATGGGCAGACCATGCTGCTCCACCAGGGTGGCGATGGTCCGCGCATGCGGGGTGTCGACCCGGCGTAATTCCTCGCTGGGGGTCGGGCGTTGCGGATCGCTGCCCAGAGGGGCCGCCAGCGCCTCGGCCTTCTCGAGGTTGGCCGCGTAGTCGGATTCGGTGGAGAAGACGATGTCGTCCTCGCCGGAATCGGCCAGGACGTGGAACTCGTGGGAACCGGTGCCGCCGATGGCGCCGTTGTCGGCGATCACGGGGCGGAAATCCAGCCCCAGACGGGTGAAGATACGCGTGTAGGCGTCATACATCCCCTGGTAGGTCTCCTTGAGGGAGGCCTCGTCGACGTGGAAGGAGTAGGCATCCTTCATGATGAACTCGCGGGAGCGCATCACCCCGAAGCGTGGGCGAATCTCGTCACGGAACTTGGTCTGGATCTGGTAGAAGTTGGCCGGCAACTGCTTGTAGCTGGCGATCTCCTTGCGCACCAGGTCGGTGATCACCTCCTCGTGGGTCGGTCCGACGCAATAGTCGCGATCATGGCGGTCCTTCAGGCGCAGCAGCTCCGGGCCGTACTGCTCCCAGCGGCCGGATTCCTGCCACAGCTCGGCGGGCTGCACCGCCGGCATCAGTACCTCCTGGGCGCCGGCCCGGTCCATTTCCTCGCGGACGATGCGCTCGACCTTGCGCAGGGTGCGCAGACCCACCGGCAGCCAGGTATAAAGACCGGAGGTCAGCCGACGGATCATGCCCGCCCGGAGCATCAGCTGATGGCTGATGACCTCGGCGTCGGCGGGGGTTTCCTTCAGGGTGGCGATCAGCATTTGGGTAGCGCGCATGGGTCCGGCGTTTCCTCGATCTTGGCACTGCAACACAGCGCTGCAGACAACGGATGACGGGGCCGCCACGGGCGGCAATGATTCTGCATTGTACGGTGAAGCTCGGGTGGCGGCAAAAGCCTCTCATCTTGGCCAGACAATAGTGGCGAACCGCTTGGAAGGCGCCTCAGAGCCGTTTTTCGATGCTGTGCTAAACTCTTGCTGAGTCTGGCCAACATTGATGCCGGTGCCATGTCCGACGCAGATCCCCCTTTTCCCTGGAGACTTTCCATGAAACCTTGCTATCGACGCTTCATGAAAGGACTGGTGCTGGGTGTCACTATCACCGCACTGACCGGTTGTGGGACCCTGTTTCATCCGGAGCGCAAGGG
>JAGXGN010000006.1 GCA_024636705.1 Halomonas sp. | reverse complement strand
CCAGGTCGACCTGGAAGGCATCGAGCCAGAGGCCACCTTCGCCGTCGCTGAAGTCGCCGTCCAGGCGCAGTTGCGTCAGCGTGCCAACCAACTGATCCGACTCGATGGCGAAATCGGTCATCACGAGGGCATCGAGGCTCTGCTCGCCCTCTTCCTCGTCCAGGCCGCTCAGGCCTTCCACTCGGAACCCCGCCAGGGTGAAGGAGCCCTCGCCAAGGTCGCCCAGTTCACTGCCGGTGCCTGCGATGCCGGTGATCTCCAGCATGTCGATGGCCTGGTGGGACAGGGCCTCGCCGCGCAGGCTGTCGATGGTCAGGCGGCCGGTCCCGCCCTCCAAGGGCGTATCCTCGAAGGCCTCCTCGGCCGCATGGGAAGCCAGTTCGATCACGATATCGTCCATCGCCAGGCTGCCGAGACGCAGGGCCTGCGGGTTGAAATCCGCGGCCCCCGGCATTACCGCCTGAACCGGTTCGCCGAAGACGACACGCTCGACGCTCATCAGCAGCAGGTCGGTGAGGCTGTCCTCGACGCGGATGCCTTCCAGGGTGACCTCGTCGGGCTGGTCGTAGTCGCCGCTGACGGTGTAGCGGTCGATCAGCAGCCGCTCGCCCGCTTCGCCGTCGAAACGGATCGCTTCGGCGGTGGTGCGATTACGGATCATGCCTTCGGAGATCTCGCCGATCTCGAGGGTGCCGGGGCCGAAGAGCGCCCGCAGGTCGGCCTCCAGGCGCTCGGCATCGGCCATGGCCGGCGTGGTCAGCAGCAGCAGGGACATTCCGGCGATCGGGGACAAGCGGGAATCGAACACGTCACACCTCCAACTGGGGAAAAAATCAAACTGGGTAAGGATCGTATTGAGTCTAGCCCGAGACGTCCACGCAGCGACACCGCCCCGTAGGCACGGTAAGCGCCAGCGCACCGGGCGGGAAATCGCCGCACGCCGGATGCGCCTTCGGCTTATCCGGCCTACAAAATCGCGAACTCGCAACTCCGCAATACCCGTGGCAACACCGCCTCGTAGACATGATGGATTGACCTGCCCCTCCTCAACGTCGTGGGTTACGTTGAGGAGGGACACCCAACACAGAGCCACTATTGAGGGAGGCAGGTCATGAAACAGTCTAACGCAACTCCTCCGATTCGTGTCGAGGTCAACGCGACCCGGCGCCTCGAGGCGGCCAGCCAAGTCCATGCGGCGTATATCGGCCTGGATGTGCACAAGGCCACCATTGCCGTATCGGTCGCCGAGACAGGCCGACAAGCGCCCGAGTTTCGTGGCGAGATCCCCAACGCACCCAAGGCCATCGACAAACTGGTCAGCCAACTGAGCCAGCGCTTCGAGGGGCAACCCCTGTTGTTCAGCTATGAAGCGGGGCCCTGCGGCTATGGGCTCTATCACCAGGTCCAGGCCACCGGCCACGACTGTGAGGTGGTGGCACCGGCGCTGATCCCACGCAAGGCCGGGGATCGCGTCAAGACCGACCGGCGTGATGCGCAGATGCTGGCCCGACTGTCACGCTCAGGCGAGCTGACGCCAGTGTGGGTGCCGACACCGGAGCAAGAGGCGATCCGCGATCTGACGCGGGCCCGGGAGGACATGAAGGCGATCGAGCTCAAGACCCGGCAACGCCTGGGCGCCTTCCTGTTGCGCCATGGCAAGGTCTACGCCGGCAAGAGCAAGTGGACGCAGGCGCACTTGCGCTGGCTGGAGACCGTTCGCTTCGACACCCCGGTTCAGCAGATCGTGCTGGAGGAGTACGTCGCTGCCGTCAAGGAAGCCCAGCGCCGCGTGGCGGGACTGGAAGCCCAGATGCGCGAGGTGTTGCCGACCTGGTCCCTGGCGCCGGTGGTCGAGGCACTGATGGCGATGCGTGGGATCAGCTTGATTGCCGGCATGACGGTGCTGGCCGAGTTGGGTGATATCAGTCGCTTCGATTCGCCCCGGCAGCTGATGGCCTACCTCGGCCTGGTACCCAGCGAGCACTCCAGTGGTGGCAGCCGACGCCAAGGCGGCATCACCAAGACCGGCAATGGGCATGTGCGCCGGGTGCTGGTCGAGGCCGCCTGGAGTTACCGCTTCCCGGCGCGCAAGACGCGCACGATCCAACAGCGCGCGGAGAAGACATCGCCGACGGTGCAGGCCATCGCCTGGGAGGCACAGAAACGCCTGTGCGGGCGATACCGTCGGCTGGCCGACACGGGCAAGGTAACGCAGCAAGTCACCACGGCGGTGGCGCGAGAGCTGGCCGGTTTCCTGTGGGCCATCGCCTGTGAGGCGATGGGCAAGCCGCACGGCAGCCGAGCGACCGCATGACAACCAGGTCCCAGTGCCTACGGGTCAGGGAGCGTCGGGCCGGTAGGAGAACCCCTGGCGGGCCTATGAGGCCCCCGCCCTGCGGGGCAGGGTGACCCTCGAACGTAGAACAGGGTAGCTCCGCGACGAAGTGATGACAGGTCGGTACCCAACCCACGAATACCAGAGAGATCCACCGTCGCTAATAGCCCCTCGCTTCCTGACCCGTAGGCATTGAGGACAACGACATGCAGCCGAGATAACCGAGCCGTTGACAGGTCAATCCATACCAGGCCTGGTAAGCGCCAGCGCACCAGGCGTGAAGTGGCTACCTCCCGCTGCGGGAGACGCCGCACGCCGGATGCGCCTCCGGCTTATCCGGCCTACAAAATCGCGAACTCGCAACTCCGCAAATACCCATGGCGACACCGCCTCGTAGGCCTGGTAAGCGCCAGCGCACCAGGCGTGAAGTCTGAGTCAGGTCTCGCCCAGCAGCCCCAGGCTGGCGGCGGGGGCCTGGCGGCGCAAGTCGCGGGAGAGCAGATGGCCGATCACGCCGATCAGCAGGGCGCCGCCCAGGGGCAGGGCTAGCCAGAGCCCCCAGTGGAAACGCGGCGCCAGGTCGAACCAGGCGAGGTAGATACCCGCGGCGGCGAGTTCGGCGAGCAGCGCGCCCATCAGGCCGCTGGCCAGGCCGAGAATCGCGAACTCGGCGCCCTGGACCCGTGAGAGCAGGCGGTTGCCCGCGCCGAAGACGCGCAGCAGGCCGCTCTCGTGGGCGCGCACCGGGCGGCTGGCGGTCAGGGCGGCATAGAGCACGCTGACACCGGCCAGCAGCACGAAGGCCAGCACCAGTTCCACCGCTCGGGTCACCTGGGTGAGGACATCGCGCACCTGGCCGAGAATGGCGTCGATGTTGAGCAGCGAGACGCCGGGGAAGTCGCGGACCAGTTCCCGAAGCATACCGCTCTCGGCGTCATCCAGGTGGAAGGCGGTGATGTAGCTGTGGCCGAAACGCTCCAGCACGCCGGGCGGGAAGATGACGTAGAAATTGGGTCGGAAGCTGTCCCAGTCCAGGTTGCGCAGGCTGGTGAGCTCGCCGACGACCTTGGCGCTGCCGATGGTGAAGGTCAGGGTATCGCCGAGTTCCATCCCGAAGCGCTCGGCCAGGCCATCCTCCATGGACATGGGCACCGGCGCCGGGCTCGCCTCGGGCGCGGGCCGGGCATCGACGGCGGCCATCCAGCCCTCGGCTTCGCCATTGTCGAGAGCATCAAAGCCGAGGGCATCGAACCACTCCCCCGCCACCAGGCGGTTGCCCTCGGGCAGGTCCTCCTGCCAGGTGAGATTGAGCTCCCGACGCAGGGCGTTGTCGCCGCGGGACTCCGGCGGCACCATCTCCCGCGGCGGCTCGCCGTTGAGGGCGGTGATCCGGCCGCGCACCATGGGATAGAGGGCGCTGCGGGCATCCGCGGCCCCTTCCAGCACCGCCGAGAAGGCGTCGCGCTCGCCGGGCTGGATATTGATGGCGAAGTAATTGGGAGTGTCCTCGGGCAGCTGGTCCTGCCAGGTGGTGAGCAGGTCGCCACGCACCAGGAAGATCATCGCCACGGCGAAGAAGGTCACCGAGAAGGCCAGCAACTGGCCGAGGCTGGCCTGGCGCCGCCGGGCCAGTTGCTGACCGCCCAGGCGCAGCGCCTGGACCAGGCCGCCATCCTGGCCGCCACGCCGCGGCAGGCGCGAGGCGAGCCGGAACAGCAGCCCGAGCAACAGATTCCCCACCCACCACAGCACCACCAGCATCGCCAGGCCGCCGACCAGCAGGCCGGCGGCGAGCAGCAGATCGCCGGAGTAGAGCCACAGCAGGCCGCCGAAGACCAGGGCGGCCACGGCCACCACCAGCCAGGCCGAGGCCGGCAGGGGGTCGAGCTCGCGACGCAGTACCTTGAGGGCGCTGACCCTCTTCAGGCGCAGCAGGGTCGGCCCGGCGAAGCCCACCAGCACCGCCAGGGCGGTGAGGATGCCCAGCCACAGCGGCAGGATCCCGGGCGGCGGCAGTTCCAGCGGCAAGAAGGCGGTCAGCAGGCCGAGCAGCGCCGCCTGGCCGGCCAGGCCCAGCAGGGCGCCGACCATTGATGCCGCCAGCGCCAGCCACAGCAGTTGCAGGGCGAACAGCCGGGTAAGCTCGGCCTGGGTGGCCCCGAAGCAGCGCAGCAGTGCCGCGGTATCCAGGTGCCGATCCACGTAGCGCCGGGTGGCCATGGCCACCGCCACCCCGGCCAGCAGCACGGCGGCGAGCCCGGCAAGGCTCAGGTATTTGTCGGCGCGCTCCAGGGCATTGCCCAGGCCCGGACGGTCGCGCCGCACGTCGCGGACTTCCACCCCGTCGCGGCGCAGTCGCTCGAGCAGCGGTTCGACGCCGGCCACGGCCTCGGCGGACCCCGCCGCGAGGATCTCGAATTCGACCCGGGAGCCGGGCTGCACCAGATTGGTGGCCGGCAGGTCGTCGACGTGCATCATCAGCCGCGGGTTGAAGCTGCCGAACCCCGCCGACTGGTCCGCCTCGCGTTCGATCAGGCCGCCCACGGTGAGCTCGGCCTCGCCCACCCGGATCCGGTCGCCGATCTCGACCTCGACCCGCAGCGCCAGGCGCGGCGCCAGCCAGACCTCGCCGGGCGGCGGCCCATGGTCGAGCAGCTCGACCCCATTGCCGCGGTCGACATGGTTGGCGCCGAAATGCGGATAGACCGAATCCACGACCTTGAGACTGGCTACCTGAAAGGCCTCGCCGTGGCTGACCATGGAGACCATGTCGACCTGATCGCTGAGCACCAGGCCGGCGTTCTCTAGGGTGTCGCGAACCTCCTGCTCGAAGGGGTCGCCCTGCTCGAGCACCAGGTCCCCGCCCAGCAGTTGCCCGGCCTGGCGGGTCAGGCCCTTGTCCAGGCGATCGAGGAAGAAGCCGATCATGGTGGAGGCCGCCACGGCCAGGGCCAGGGCGATGAAGAGCGCGCGGACATCGGCGGCACGCAGGTCGCGGATCAGGCCCCGAAGGGAGAACCGCAGCAGCCGGGTCAGCTTGTCCAGGCGGCTGGCATCGCTCATGCGCTCACCTCTTCCATGGCCATCTCGACCAGTCGACCCTCCTCCAGCCGCAAACAGCGGTCGCAGCGTCGCGCCAGGGCGTGATCATGGGTCACCAGGACCAGGGTGGTACCCGCCTCCTGGTTGAGCTCGAAGAGTGCTGCGATGATGCGCTCGCCGGTGGCCGGATCCAGGTTGCCGGTGGGCTCGTCGGCGAACACCAGCTCGGCGCCGGTGACGAAGGCCCGGGCCAGGGCCACCCGCTGCTGCTCGCCGCCGGAGAGCTGCTTGGGCAGGTGATCCAGGCGCTCGCCCAGGCCCACCCGGGTCAGCCAGTCGCGCGCCTTGGCCTCGGCGTTGGTCTGGGGCGTGAGCTCCAGGGGCAGCAGGACGTTCTCCAGGGCGGTGAGGGTGGGCAGCAGCTGGAAATTCTGGAAGACGAACCCCACCCGGCCGGCGCGCAGTCGAGCCCGGCCATCCTCGTCGAGATCGGCCAGCGTCTGACCGAACAGCTCCAGGGTGCCGCCGCTGGGGGCGTCCAGCCCGGCCAGCAGTCCCAGCAGCGTCGACTTGCCGGCACCGCTCTGGCCGAGGATCGCCACGCTCTCGCCGGGGAACACCGTGAGGCCAAGACCACTCAGAATGGTGAGTTGCCGTTCGCCACTGCGGACCTGCTTGAGAAGCTGGTCGGCGTGTAGAATAGGTGTCATTCCCGTTTGAGAGGTGGTGGACATGTTCAAGGGCTTCCCTGTTCCTGAAGTGAGATGTAGGGGCGATTCACGGCGATTGGTGCAGGGCCTTGCGGCCTGCCGGCGGCGGGCAACGGCCGCGGGCCTAGCCCTGGTGCTGGCCCTGGTCGTGCCGCCGAGCCTGGCCGAGGCGCGCCCGGTGCTGCTGGTGATGGGCGACAGCCTGAGCGCCGCCTACGGCATCGAACAGCAGGAAGGCTGGGTCAGTCTGCTCGAGTCGCGCCTGGACGGAAAGGCGCGGGTGATCAACGCCAGCATCAGCGGCGAGACCAGCAGCGGCGGGGCCAGCCGGCTTCCCGACCCTCTCGGACAGCACGAACCCGACATCGTTCTGCTCGAACTGGGCGGTAACGACGGCCTGCGCGGCCTGCCGCCGCGGCAGTTCGAGGCCAACATGGCGGACATGATCGAGGCCAGCCAGGCGGCCGGTGCCGAGGTGCTGCTGCTGGGCATCGACATCCCGCCCAACTACGGCCAGGCCTATCGCGACGCCTTCACCGGGGTCTATTACCGCCTCGCCGATGAGTTCGAGGTGCCGCTGGTGCCCTTCCTGCTCGAAGGCATCGCCCTGGACGAGACACTGATGCAGAACGACGGCATCCACCCCACCGCCGCCGCCCAGTCGCGCATCCTCGAGACCGTCTGGCCGGAGCTCGCCGAGATGCTCGAGGAGGAACACGACATTAAGGTAGCGAAAAACCAACCGGAGGCCGAATAAACGGGAGGCGCATCCGGCGTGCGGCGTCTCCCGCTGCTTGAGGTGGCCACTCCCCGCCCGGTGCGCTGGCGCTTACCGTGCCTACGGGAGAGCAGACAGCGATCTGGCGCTGTGCTGGCCAGCGATTCGCCACCGGACCATCCATGGACTACACTTGGTCCAATCGAGCTTGACCCGGAGCAGACCATGCGCACAGAGACCATCAGCTACCTGAAACAGAATGCCGCGACCCTCGATGTCCAGGAGCCCCTGGTGATCACCCAGAAGGGCAAGCCGACCTATGTGGTCGAATCCTACGCGGCCCACGAGCGTCGCGAGCAGGCCATCGCGCTGCTCAAGCTGCTGAGCCTGGGTGAAAAGAGCCGTGAAGAGGGCCGGTCAATGTCGCCGGATGAGTTCCTGGAGAAAGTCAGGGTTCGTCACGCCATGAGGCGAGGTGAATCAATGTAGGGGGCCTTCAGATGGATGTGATCATCGAAGAGACAGCGGACGCCTCGCTCGAAACCTGTGAAAATTTCTTGCTTGATAGCCTGGAGCTACCGTTGGACAGGGTCGAAGCCATCTCCCTGCACCTCATCACCACGACGGTTGAACGGCTCTCCACTCGGCCTGACACCTATCCGGTGTGCCGGTTCGCCCTTGAACTCGGCATCAGCCATTACCACGAGCTGCTGATCGATGGCTACCGTGTCATCTATCGTCTCTGGCCCGAGCAGGGGCAGGTCTCCGTCTACCTGTTCGCGCATCAGCGCCAGGACTTCAAGCAGCTGCTCTTCGAGTATCAGCTGCTCTCCTGAACCGCCGGTGCCGGGGTCTTCTGCCACTGCTGGAGGCCCAGTCCGCCGAGGATCAGCAACAGGCCGACCAGGGTCGAGGCGAGGATCGGCTCGCCGACGATGAAGAACAGCAGCATCAAGGATACCGGCGGCGAAAGGAAGATCAGGTTCGATACCTTGGCCGTGCGCGACACCTTGTGGACGGCCAGCTGCCAGAGCACGAAGGCGATACCCATCTCGAAGAGCCCCACATAGACACCGGCGCCCAGCCCTGCCCAGCCGTGCCATTGAAAGCCCGGCCCGGCGATCAGCAGGATCGTCAGCACCGGCACCCCGACACTGAAGTTCTGCCACTGGGCGACCAGCGGTGGACGGTGATCGCGGGCATTGAGCAGCCAGTAGAGCGCCCAGAGCAGCGTCGAGGCCAGCGCCATGGCGACGCCGAGCGGATCGGCGAAGGCCACGTCTAACACCGCCCCTCGTGTGGCGATCACCCAGACGCCCGCGTAGGCGATCAGGCCGGCCAGCACATCAATGCGGGTGAGACGATGGCCGAGCAGGGGCACGGCGAGGAAGGCCATGGCCAGCGCCCAGGTGTAGTTGAGCGCCATGGCCTCCTGGCCCGGCAGGCGGTCATAGGCCCCGAACAGCACCAGGTAGTAGGCCACCGGATTCATCAGACCGGCCCAGGCCGCAGTGCGCCAGCCACCCCTGAGCGCCCGGCCGAGCAGCCCCTGGCGGGCCACCAGCACGCCGATCAACGCCCAGGAGACCAGCGAGGCGAGCCACATCAACTCCAGCGGCGACATGTACCCCAACGCCACCTTGAAGGCCGTGGCCACCGTCGACCAGAGCGCCACCGCGCCCAGGCCGTAGAGCATCGCCTGGCGATCCTGTGTCATCTCTCCTCCCTGAGTGTCGGCCTCGAGTGTTCGGCCCGAAGCCCGAAGCCCGAAACTAGAATATCAACCGCCAGGCCTCGGGTCATGGCGGGGATCCGATCAAGGTCGTTGAAATCCCGGGGCTGGCTGGCCATGATGTCTTGACATAATGTGCCCGTGTCGCCCCTCCGGCGGCCAGGATAGGACCCGCGACTGGAACGCCCAGAATGGAAACCCCGGAATGAAACGATCCCCCCTGATCAGCCCGGAACTGCTGGAACGCATGGTCGATGCGTCGGAAGACGGCATCGTGGTCGCCGAGCAGGAAGGCGACGAGAACATCCTGATCTACGTGAACAAGGGCTTCGAACGCCTGACCGGCTACAGCGCCGACGAGATCCTCTACCGCGACTGTCGCTTCCTGCAGAACGAGGACCGCGACCAGCCCGGCCTGGTCGAGATCCGCAGTGCCCTCGAGGAGGGTCGCCCCTGCCGCGAGGTGCTGCGCAACTATCGCAAGGATGGCAGCCTGTTCTGGAACGAGCTTTCCATCACCCCCGTCTTCGACGAGAACGACCAGCTGACCTACTACATCGGCGTCCAGAAGGACGTCACGGCGCGCGTCGAGGCCCAGCAGGAACTCGACGCCCTGAAGGCGAAACACGGCCTGTGACCGCACGCGAAAATAAATGCCTCTCGGGTATTGCGTTTTTCCTTGAATCTTCCTATATAGCCAGCAGGTAAAAGCTCTTTGCCTGCTGACGCTTCTGGTTCCGCTCATTCGGACGCGAAGCGATGCCGAATGATTGGGAAGATGAAAGGAGACTCAGATGAGCCGTGATGCCCTGGTCAGTGAACCGCTCGACGACGAGCAGGACTACAACGACGCCGTCAATGACGAGGACTACGAACGCCCTCGGCACATCAGCCGTGCCGAGGCGTTGTATTCCCGGCGTCGCGTGGAAGCCCTGCTGGAGGAGCGCCGGCTGCGACGCGCCATCGAGGATGACTGGTCCTTCGACGAGGAGGAGTAGCGCCCAGCGCCCAGAATGTAGGCTCGATAAGCCGAAGGCGCATCGGGCGCAAGCGCCCCGACCAGGCTGGCCTTTACCCGGCCTGGGCTCTATCATCGTGGCCACTGACATTCCTCAACAAAGTGGCGATACATGGCGCAATACGTCTACACCATGAACCGGGTGGGCAAGGTCGTGCCCCCCAAGCAACATATCCTCAAGGACATCTCGCTGTCCTTCTTCCCCGGCGCCAAGATCGGCGTGCTGGGCCTCAACGGCTCCGGTAAATCGACGCTGCTGCGCATCATGGCCGGCGTGGATACCGAGATCGAGGGCGAGGCTCGCCCCATGCCGGGCCTGAATATCGGCTACCTGCCCCAGGAGCCCGAGCTCGACGACGAGAAGACCGTGCGCGAATCCGTCGAGGAGGCGCTGGGCGCCATCAAGGAGGCCCAGGAGCAGCTCGACGGCGTCTATGCCGCCTACGCCGAGCTGGATGCCGACTTCGACGCCCTGGCCGCCGAGCAGGCGCGCCTGGAGAACATCATCGAGGCTTCCGACGCCCACAACCTGGAGCGCAAGCTGGAGGTCGCCGCCGAGGCCCTGCGCCTGCCGCCTTGGGATGCCCGGGTCGGCAACCTGTCGGGTGGCGAGCGACGCCGCGTGGCGCTATGTCGGCTGCTGCTGTCCAGCCCCGACATGCTGCTGCTCGACGAGCCCACCAACCACCTGGACGCCGAGTCGGTGGCCTGGCTGGAGCGCTTCCTCCACGATTATCCCGGCACCGTGGTGGCCGTCACCCACGACCGCTATTTCCTCGACAACGTCGCCGGCTGGATCCTCGAGCTGGACCGTGGCCAGGGGATTCCCTTCGAGGGCAACTACTCCCAGTGGCTCGAGGCCAAGGAGAAGCGCCTGGAGAAGGAGGCCAAGCAGGAGGCCTCGAAGAACAAGGCGATCAAGCAGGAGCTGGAGTGGGTGCGCAGCAATGCCAAGGGCCGCCAGGCGAAGAGCAAGGCGCGCCTCAACCGCTTCGAGGAGATGCAGTCCGGCGACTTCCAGAAACGCAACGAGACCAACGAGATCTACATTCCGCCCGGCCCGCGGCTGGGTGACAAGGTCATCGAGTTCCATGATGTCAGCAAGGCCTTCGATGGCCAGCTGCTCTACGAGGACCTGACCTTCACCGTCCCCAAGGGGGCCATCGTGGGTATCGTCGGCGGCAACGGGGCGGGCAAGTCGACCCTGTTCAAGCTGATTACCAGCAAAGAGCAACCGGACGGCGGCGAGGTGGTGATCGGCGATACCGTCAAGATCGCCCACGTCGAGCAGCTGCGTGACGCCCTGGACGACAAGCAGACGGTCTGGCAATCGGTCTCGGACGGCCAGGACATCCTCAACATCAATGGCTATGAGGTGTCGTCGCGGGCCTATGTGGGTCGCTTCAACTTCAAGGGCAACGACCAGCAGAAGCGTCTCTCGGAGCTCTCGGGCGGCGAACGCGGCCGCCTACAGCTCGCCCAGACCCTCAAGCAGGGCGCCAACCTGCTGCTGCTCGACGAGCCCTCCAACGACCTGGACATCGAGACCCTGCGCGCGCTGGAGGAGGCGCTGCTGGCCTTCCCCGGCTGCGCCCTGGTGATCTCCCACGACCGCTGGTTCCTCGACCGCATCGCCACCCATATCCTCGCCTTCGAGGGCGATTCCCAGGTGGTGTTCTTCGAGGGCAACTACCAGGAGTACGAAGCGGAACACCGCAAGCGGGTCGGCAACGACACCCCGCACCGCATGAAGTACAAGCGGATTGATGCGTAAGAGCGCCGATAGACCGACCCCGTAGGCACGGTAAGCGCCAGCGCACCGGGCGTGGGGGGTAGCCACCGCAGGCCGATGGGGACTCCGCACGCCGGATGCGCCTTCGGCTTATCCGGCCTACAAAATCACAACCCCCTAGCACCACCGATCATCGCTGGGCGCTAATAGAACCCCGGCTCGCCTTGTGGGCGGGTCTTGAAGCGCCGATGGAGCCAGAGGTACTGCTCGGGGTGCTTGCGGATGGCGGCTTCGATGACGGCGTTCACCTGGCTGGCGTCGGCGAGGTCGTCGCCGGAGGGAAAGCCTTCCAGCGGCGGCAGGTACTCCAGCGTATAGGTGCGGTCATCGGGATTGCGGTGGAAGATCAGCGGGATCACGGGGGCGCCGGTCATGCGGGCGATGCGGGCGGTCATCTTGACCGTGGCGGTCTGGACCCCGAAGAAGGGGGCGAAGACGCTGGCGTCGCGGCCGAAGTCCTGGTCCGGGGAGTACCAGACACCGTGGCCGGCCTTGATCCGCCGGACCACGCCACGAAGGTCGTGGCGGTCCAGGATGGCGTCGAAATAGGGTGCTCGGGCGCGGCTCATGAAACGGTCGAAGAGCGGGTTGTCATGGGGACGCTGGACGGCGTCGGCACGGAAGTAGAGCGCATGCAGCGCCCCGCCCAGGTCCAGGGTCGAGAAGTGGATCCCCAGGATCAGTGCGCCCTTGCCCTCGGCCTGCAGGCGAGCCCGGTGCGCCTGGCCCCTGAAGGTCACACGATGGCGCAGGTGCTCGGGGTCGCGGCACCAGGCCGTGGCGGTCTCGAGGAGGCCGATGCCGTTGGCGATAAAGGTCTCCCTGACGAACCGGCGTTGCTGCGGCTCATCGAGTTCCGGAAAGCACAGGCGGATGTTGGTCTCTGTGATCCGCCGACGCCGGCTGGCGAAACGCCGGGCGAGCAGGCCGATGGCCTTGCCGGCCAGCAACTTGAGCCGCCAGGGCAACCAGGCACCCAGATGCATCGCGGCGATGGCAAGCCAGGTGAGCCAGTAGCGGGGATGGGCGAAGCTGTCGGGCCAATCACGCTTGGGCATGCAGGGTCCTCGAGGTTATTGGATAGCCCCATGATAGCGCCTGGGGACTCGCGGCAGGATGCCGGTCAGCAGGGTATAGCTGATCGCCTCACAATGCCTGGCCACCTCGTCCACCTCGAGCACCTCGCCCGTCGCGGCGCGTCCCCAGAGCACCACCTCACTGCCGATATCGGCGTCGGCAATATCGGTAATATCCACCGTCAGCATGTCCATGGAGACCCGGCCGGCGATGGCGCAGCGTCGGCCATTCACCAGCACCGGCGTGCCGTCCCGGGCATGGCGGTCGTAGCCATCGCCGTAGCCGCAGGCCACCACGCCGATCCGCGAGCGGCGCTGTGCCGTCCAGCGCCCGGCATAGCCGACGGACTCACCGGCCGGGAGGTCACGCACGGCGATGATCGCCGAGCGCAGGGTCATCACCGGCGCCAGGCGGCGACTGGCGGCATTGGCGGCTTCCAGGGGATCGCCGCCGTAGAGCATCACGCCGGGACGATTCCAGGCCCCATGGGACTCGGCCCAGGCCAGGGTGGCGGGGGAATTGGCCAGGCAGGTCGGCGCCCTCAAGTCCCTCACCAGGGCGTCGAGCACGGCGAGTTGGCGACGGAAATAGTGATCGTCCCGGGCATCCGCCGAGGCGAAGTGGCTCATCAGGTGCAGGTCACAGGCGTGATCCGGGGCGTCTGCCAGGCGCTTCCAGGCGGCCTCGGTACGCTCGGGGGGAAACCCCAGCCGGTGCATGCCGGAATCCACCTTGAGCCAGGTCGTGATGGGGCGGGAGGGACGACGCGCCAGCATGGCCTCGAGCTGCCAGTCGCTGTGGACGACCAGCCATAGATCCAAGGCGTCCACCGCGGCGAGCTCCTCGGCCTCGAAGATGCCCTCGAGCAGTAGAATGGGGGTGGTGATGCCCGCCTGGCGAAGGCGTTCGGCCTCTTCCAGGCAGGCCACGGCGAAGGCCGGGGCCAGGTCCTTTAGCGCCCGGGCACAAGGCACCAGGCCATGGCCATAGGCATCGGCCTTGAGCACGGCCATGGCCCGGCTGCGTGGCGCCAGGTCACGGGCGAGCCGATAGTTGTCACGCAGGGCGTCGAGATCGATATCGGCGGTCAGCGGCCGAGCCATGCCGGGTGGTTCCTCATTCGAAGATAGCATCCAGCGACAGGCCCTGCTTGTCGAGCAGGCGACGCAGCTTCTTGAGCGCCTCGACCTGGATCTGGCGAACCCGCTCGCGGGTCAGACCGATCTCTTCACCGACCTGCTCCAGGGTGGCGGCCTCATGACCCCGCAGGCCGAAGCGTCGCACCACGACTTCCATCTGCTTCTGGGTCAACTCGGCCAGCCAGTCGTCGACGTGCTGCTTGACGTCAACGTCGACCAGGCAGGACTCGGGACCATGGCGGTTGTCGTCGGCCAGGGTCTCGATCAGCGGCTTGTCGCTGTCACCGCCCATGGGATAGTCCACGGAAGACACCCGCTCGTTGAGCCCCATCATCTTCTTGACCGTCCCCACGGGCCGATCGAGATGCGCGGCAATCTCCTCGGCGGTGGCCTCGTGGTCGAGCTGCTGGGTCAGCTCTCGGGCAGCGCGCAGGTAGATGTTGAGTTCCTTGACCACATGGATCGGCAGGCGAATCGTGCGGGTCTGGTTCATCAAGGCCCGCTCGACGGTCTGGCGGATCCACCAGGTGGCGTAGGTGGAGAAGCGGAAGCCCCGCTCGGGATCGAACTTCTCCACGGCGCGGATCAGGCCCAGGTTGCCTTCCTCGATCAGATCGAGGAGCGAGAGCCCGCGGTTGAGGTAGCGCCGGGCGATCTTGACCACCAGCCGCAGGTTCGACTCGATCATCCGCGAGCGACCCAGGGGTTCGCCCTGCTGCGCCAGGCGGCCGTAGAAGACCTCCTCCTCGGGCGTCAGCAGCGGCGAGAAGCCGATCTCGTTGAGATAGATCTGGGTGGCATCGAGGCTGTGGTGGTGGC
The DNA here is from genome assembly GCA_024636705.1 of Halomonas sp. Lineage (GTDB taxonomy): Bacteria > Pseudomonadota > Gammaproteobacteria > Pseudomonadales > Halomonadaceae > Halomonas. The sequence continues at coordinate 8,111 of JAGXGN010000006.1, read as the reverse complement.
GATCCTCACGACTCAGTGCCTTCTCGAAGGCATCGGTGTCCTCCTCGAGGACCTCGATGCCTTCGACTTCCTCCCCGCCGACTTCCTTGACGGTCTCGTCATCGGAATCATCGGTGGCGTCGAGATTCACATCCTGAAGGTCCCGTTCAAGCATGCTCATCGATGGCTACCCCGTAGTTGCGTCCTGACGCCTCGTCTCCCGGGGAACGGGAGAGGTGGCGCTGGTGATTATTATTGTGTGGCATCAAGGATGACAAGACGGTATCGGTCGCGTGACGGTCTCAGCGTGGCGGCAGGAGCTCCAGGGGGTTCAGAGGCTGGCCGTCCTTGCGTACCTCGAAATGCAACCTGACCTCCTCGGCATCACTGTCACCCATGGTGGCGATCACTTCACCGGCCTCGACCACGTCATTCTCGCTCACGCGCAGGCTGTCGTTGTGCGCGTAGGCACTCAGAAACTGGTCATTGTGCTTGAGCAGGATCAGGTTGCCATAGCCCCGCACGCCGCTGCCCGCATAGACCACGATCCCCGGCCCGGCTGCCCTGACAGGTTGCCCCTTTTGCCCGGCGAGATCAATGCCGTCGGTGATGCTCTGGCCTTGCCCGAAATCGCCGATGACCGCGCCGTCGACGGGCCACTGCCAGGGCACCTCCGCGACCGGGGTATAGCGGCGTCCACTGGTCTCGCTGGACGCCGTGCCCCCCGCCACGGCGGTGCCGGCATCGGGCTCGGGCGTGACGGCTTCACGGGTGGTCTCGGCCTCGGCTTGGGTAGCGGCCTCTGCAGACGCCTGGGCAACGACCCGCTCGCGCGCGGCGGCCTGCCGAGCCACCTCCGTCTCGTCTGTCTCCTGCTGCTGCGCCTGGATGGCACGCCGCTCGGCGAGATCACGCTCGCTGAGCGTGCCATCGGCCCGGGGGCTGTCGTAGTCGAAGACCGGTCCCGGACCCTCGCCCGTACTACCGACCGCGGCGGTCCCCGTGGCCTCGGCACCAGGGCCCTCGGATGCGCCCTCGGCCTGGTCGCCGGGCCGCGCGCCGAGCCGCCGGTTGCGCTCGATGGCGGTCTCGTCGGGCAGCAGCCAATCGAGATCACCGTCCTGCGCGTCGCCCGTGCGCTGAACACCGGCCAGGCCGGTGGTGACCACACCGCCGTCATCGTTGTCGGACAAGGCCCGTCCGTTCCCCGACCCCTCGCCACCGGCGGACAGCCTCAGTTGCTGCCCGGGCTGGATCTGGTAAGGGGGGCCGATATCATTGAGCCGGGCGAGGTCGCGGTGATCCATGTCGAGACGCCAAGCGATTCCGTAGAGGGTATCGCCGGGCTCCACTCGATAGGTTCCGGCGGTCACGGCCTCGCGGCTCGTCGACAGATCGCGGACCTGGACCTGGGGCGCCTGGCCTTCCTGGGCGGCACAGCCGGCCATGGCAAGGGCCAGGCCGGAGATCAAGAAACACTTACGCATCGGAGCCTTCCTCCCTGTGTGACTCATTCGAAGAGCGGGGCCGGGCGGTCGCGGAGTCGCCCAGACGCCCCAACCCGAGTACCAGCACTACCCCCACCAGCATCAGCAGCAGCACGCCGATGAGCTGAGGGGAATCACCCGTCAGCAGGGCATAGTCGCCCGGCGTCAGGTAGCGATAATCCAGGGGAATCTTCTGCCCTTCCTGACCCAATTGATAGCGTATCAGTTCCTTCCAGGGCCAGAGTACCGGCAGGGACCCCACGATGAAGCCCAGCAGCAATTGCAGGGTCGCCGTATGGTGATGACGCAGCAGCCAGGAAAGCAACCGCGAGAAGACGAAAAGGCCGATCAGGCAGCCCATCCCGAAGAGGCCGATCAGGACGAGATCGAAGCTGCGGACACCCTGCATCACGGTGCCGTAGAGTCCCATGGTCAACAGCAGGAAGCTGCCCGAGACCCCGGGGAGCAGCATGGCGCTGATGGCGATCGCCCCGCCCACCACCAGCAGCAGGGCCGGGTTGCCGATCTGGGTGATCAACGGCATCAGCGACGGTAGCCCGTAGGCCATCAGCAGGCCCGCGACCAGCGGCAGGATGTGCCACCATCGCCAGTCCGAGGGGTGACGACTCACCACCAGGGCCGAGGCGACCACCAGCCCCATGAAAAACCCGCCGAGCAGCAGGGGATGGGTGTCCAGCAACCAGCCCACCAGATGGGCCACGCTGATCAGGCTGAGCGCGATACCGGCCAGCAGGGGCAGCAGGAAGGTCAGGTTGAGATGCACCGCCAGCCCCGACAGGCCACCGCGCCGCCAGGCGCCGAAGGCGGAGGGGCCGAACTGCTTGATGCTGTGGATCAGCTCCTCGTAGATGCCGGTGATGAAGGCGATGGTGCCGCCGGACACGCCGGGCATCGCATCGGCGGCCCCCATGCCGGCGCCCCTGAGGAAGAGTCCGAGATAACGCTTCAACGGCTGACTCCTTGACGAAAAATGATGCCTTTCAACGAATGACGCCTTCCAGCAGCGGCACGAAATGGACCGCTTCCAGCCGCTGCTGCTCGAACGCCCCTTCCCGGCGGCGGACCCGGGTCAGCCACTGGCCGCCCTTGGCATCGGCCAGCGGCGTGATCAGCACGCCCTCCTCCGCCAGCTGGCCAAGCAGACCCTCGGGCAGGGTGCCGGCACAGGCGGTGAGCAGGATGACATCGAAGGGCGCCGCTTCCTCCCAGCCATGCCCCCCGTCGGACAGACGCAGCTTGATATTGCGGACACGCAACAGCCGGAGTCGCTGTGCGGCCTGACGATGCAGGGCATTGATCCGCTCCACCGAGCAGAGTTCCGGCACCAGTCGCGACAGCACCAGGGTCTGGTAGCCGGACCCGGTGCCGACCTCCAGCACGCGGGTCGGCGACTCCTGGATCACCAGTTCGGACATGCGGGCCACGATCCAGGGCTGGGAGAGCGTCTGTCCATGGCCGATGGGCAGGGAGGTATCCTCGTAGGCCCGATGGGACAGCGCCTCGTCGAGGAAGAGATGGCGAGGCTCGCGGGCCATCACCTCCAGCACCCGGGGATCGCGTATGCCCTGCTCGGCCAGGCGCGCGACCATGCGGTCCCGAGTGCGCTGGGAGGTCATGCCGATACCGAGCAGCCGCTCGGGCAGAAGATCAGGTGAGTGCATCCAGCCAGCCCTGTACGTCGTCCAGTGCCGAATGCCGGGTCAGGTCGGTCTGCAGCGGGGTGATGGAAACGAAACCCGCTTCCACCGCAGCGAAGTCGGTATCCGGGCCATCATCGGCGTTCTCGCCCGCCGCGGCGATCCAGTAGCGCAAGCGACCCCGGGGGTCGCGCACCTCCAGGGGACGGGTGGCCGGCCCCCGATAGCCCATGCGGGTGACCCGGAAGCCGCGGATCTCGTCCCAGGGCAGGTCCGGCACATTGACGTTTAGCAGGCTGCGCGGCGGCAGGGAAAGCTGGTCCGCCGCCCCCACCAGGCTCGCCGCCACTCGACCGGCGGTCTCGAAATAGCGCGAGCCGACCAGCGACATGGCGATGGCCGCCATGCCCAGGTTGCGGCCCTCCATGGCCGCCGCCACGGTACCCGAATAGAGGACGTCATCGCCCAGGTTGCCGCCGTGGTTGATGCCGGAGATCACCAGGTCGGGCTTCTCGTCCCAGATGCCGTTGACCCCCAGATAGACGCAATCCGCCGGGGTACCGTCGATACTGTAGAAGCCGTTATCCAGGGTCGTGAGCGCCAGCGGCCGGCTCAATGTCAGGGAGTTGCTGGCCCCGCTCTTGTCGCGGTCCGGCGCCACCACGCGCAGCCTGGCATGGGCCAGCAGGGCGTCATACAGCGCCCTGAGCCCCGGCGCATGCACGCCATCATCGTTGGACAGCAACAATCGTCGCATCATGACTCCTCGCTTGCCCCCGGGCTTCTGAATCCAGGCTCAAAGCCCCGGGTGCGTGATCAATTCTCTCAGCACTGCGGTGGCGAAGGCGCCCCGCGGCAACACGAACGACAACCAGAGTACCTCCTCGCGGCGCTTTAGTGTGGCATCCGATAGCCTCGTTCGCAGCGGCCGGCGGGCCAGTCGCACCTCGGCGCGCTCCAACCCCTGGCAGAGCGCCGGATAGCGCGCGATCAGGGTCTGCTCGAGGGCCAGCGCCGCGTCGCTCGCCACCGAGCCACCGCTGCCCCACAGCACGCCGGTGGGGTGCAGGTCCAGGCGCCGGGCCCGGTCCGCCAGTTCGCTGTCGGGCGTCTCGACCGAGAACTGGCTGGCGGTACCGTCCAGCATCACCACCTCGCCGGGAATCGGCGTCGCCCAGTTGCCGCCCTGGATGCGCGTCGCCAGCAGTTCGTTGAAGAGGTAGCTGCGCGCCGCCGAGAGCAGCATGCCGTCGCGGTCGTCGCGCTTGCGCCAGCCCCGGGCCAGCAGGGCGCGCGCGCGCCACAGGTTGCGCCCCTCCGGGCCGAAGCGCTGGGGGCCGAAATAGTTGGGCACGCCATGGCGACACAGCCATTCCCAGCGGGCCTCGAGACCCGGGTCATCCAGGACGGCCCCGGTGAGCCTCAGCCGGAAGCGATTCCCCCGATGGACCCCGCGCTTGAGCTTGCGCGAATGGCGCGCCTGGTCGAGCACCCGGATGCCCTGCTCGCCGAGCGCATCGAACATTCCCTCCGGTGCCTCGCGGCCGGGCAACTGGACCGAGAGCCACTGGCGAGTCACAGCGACGCGATCCTTCATGCCGGAGAACCCGACCTCCCGGGGCGAGACCCCGCAGAGCCGGGCCAGGGTCCGGGTCGCCATGGCTGTGGTCTGGTCGCGCTTCTCGATGAACAGCCAGAGATGCTCGCCCTCGCCGTCCGGCGCGAAGCCGAGGACTTCCTCGACGAGGAAATCCTCGGGACTCGCCCGAAAGCCCCCCGCCGCCGGCGGGCCGAAGGCCTCATCCAGCACCCTCGGCCAGGCCGGCGGCCAGTCGATGGCATCATGTGCGGCCGGCGCCCCGGCGGTCACGGTCACTCGCCGGCCTCCAAAGGTACCAGCAGGACGACCGCCTGGGCGGCGATACCCTCGCCCCGGCCGGTGAACCCCAGTCGCTCGGTAGTGGTGGCCTTGAGGTTGACGTCGCCGAGCGCGAGATCCAGATCCCAGGCGATGGCGGCGACCATGGCGGGCAGGTGCGGCACCATCTTCGGTGCCTGGGCGATCAGGGTGGCATCCAGGTTGCCCACCCGGTAGCCGGCATCTCTCACCAGGCCCATGACATGACGCAGCAGGACGCGACTGTCGGCGCCGGCCCAGGCCGGGTCGGTATTGGGAAAGTGGTGGCCGATGTCGCCCAGGGCACAGGCCCCCAGGAGGGCATCGCTGATGGCATGCAGCAGGACATCGCCATCGGAGTGGGCGACGAAGCCGTGCTCGAAGGGGATGGCGACACCGCCGATCATCAGGTGGTCACCCTCGCCGAAGCGGTGGACATCGAAACCCTGGCCGATTCGCATCATTCTTCGTTCACCCTGTCGTCATTGCCGCCCGCTTCACCGCTGCCGGGGGCCGCCTGAGCTGCCTGGGCCTGCTGAGCGGAAAGTATCAGCGCCGCCAGGGCCAGGTCCTCGGGATGGGTGATCTTGAGATTGTCAGGCCGCCCCTCGACCAGGCGCGGCGACAGGCCCAGCGCCTCGACCGCCGAGGCCTCATCGGTCACCTCGAGCCCCCTTTCCAGCGCCGCGGACAAGGCCCGGCGCAGCAGGCCATAACGGAAGCCCTGGGGCGTGAGTGCATGCCAGAGACCGCGCCTCGATTCCGTGGCCGCCACCCGGCCGCTGCCGTTATCGCGTTTCATGGTATCGGCCACCGGTGTGGCGAGCAGCCCCCCGACCTCGTCATCGGCCAGGGCGGCATGCAGACGCGCGAGATCCTCGCCGGTCACACAGGGCCGAGCGACGTCGTGGACCAGCACCAGGTCATCGGGGCCGGCCTCGCTGGCGATGACCGCCAGGGCGTTGAACACGGAGTCGACCCGTTCCGCCCCGCCGGACACCCGCCGCCAGTCGGCGTAGGGCACCCAGGCCGGGTCGAACCAGGGATCCTCCGGGGCCAGGCAGAGGCAGAGCCGCGCCCGGGGGAAGGCCTGATGGAGGCGCGCCAGGGTGTGCGCCAGCACCGGCCGACCGTCCAGCAGGCGATACTGCTTGGGCCGGCTCCCGCCCAGGCGCCGCCCCCGACCCGCTGCGGGGACCACCAGCCAGAGGGTATCGCTCATCGGCCGACCTCGGCGGGAAGCGGCCCGGTCTCGGGCAGGCCGCCCTCGGCTGGCTGACGGGTCGCCTCGACGGCCGCCCCGGGAACCCAGTAAAACTGCTCGTCGGAGCGGACCATGCCGATGTCGCTGCGGGCCCGTTCCTCGATGGCATCGAGCCCGGTCTTCAGATCGACCACCTCGGCGGCCAGGCGCGCATTGCGGGCACGCAGGGGGCGGTTCTGGGCCTCCAGGGCATCGACGCGGTCACGCACCTCGACGAACTCACCCAGACCGCCCACGCCGAACCACAGCCGATACTGAAGCAGGGCGACGAGCACGACGAGAACCATGGCCAACCACTTGAGCATCCGACTTTCCGTTCCCGACGACAATGCCCGGCATTATGCCACCTCCGCCCTGGCCCTCACACCCGGAACGGCAACCCGCGTTCGGCGACCTGGCAATAGGCCTTCACATGGGCCCTTTCTTCGGTGCAGAAGCGCGCCACCGCATCGCGCAATCCGGGGTCGGCGATATGGTGCAGCGAGGACAGCAGGCGCGGGGCGAAACCGCGGGTGAGCTTGTGTTCGCCCTGAGTGCCGGGGTCGAAGGTGGTCAGGCCGTTCTCCAGGCAATGCTCGATGCCCTGGTAGTAGCAGGCCTCGAAGTGCAGACAGTCGGCGAGCACCTCGCTGCCCCAGTAGCGGCCATAGAGGGTGCGTGCGCCCTGCAGGCAGAGCGCCGCGGCCACCGGTCGTCCATCCAGCCTCGCCTGGATCAGCACCAGGGTCTCGGGCAGGGTGGTGCGCAGGCGCTCGAAGAAGTCCAGGTTGAGGTAGCCATGGCGGCCGCGCTCGAGGTAGGTGATCTCGTAGCAGCGGAAGAAGTGCGCCATGGCGTCCCGGTCGATGGCCTGGCCCTGGAGCCGATGCAGCGTCAGCCCCTGGTCGGCGACCAGGCGCCGCTCGCGGCGGATCGCCTTGCGCCGTTTAGAGGTCATGGCGGCGAGGAAGCCCTCGAAGTCGCCATAGCCGCGGTCGCGCCACTGGAACTGCACGCCATGGCGCATCAGCAGCGATGGACGCGCCTCACGCCAGGCCGCGACTTCCTCCTCCTCGGCGAACAGCAGGTGCCAGCTGGAGACGTCGGCCTCCTCCCAGGCTCCTGCCAGCACACGCATCGCCTCTCGGCGGTCGATGCCCGCGGCCAGGGCCAGCCTCGGCCCGGGTGCCGGCGTATAGGGGATGGCGCTGAGGCCCTTGGGATAGTAGCGCCCACCGGCGTGCTCCCAGGCCTCGGCCCAGGCCCAGTCGAAGACGTATTCCCCGTAGGAATGATGCTTGTAATAGTGGGGCAGGACACCGACCAGGACATTGCCCTGCCAGAGGGTCAGGTGGCGCGGCACCCAGCCGGTGGCCGGTCTCACCGACCCGCTGGCTTCCAGGGCGTGGAGGAACTCGTGGCGCAGGAAGGGATGGTCGTCACCCACCAGGGCGTTCCATTCCTCGGCCGCCACGGCGTCGATGGCGGGTAACTCTTTCAGGACCAGTGCTGACATCGAGTCTCCAAGGCCAGGAAAAAGACGGCGGCTGACAAGCCACCGAGTTTGGCCCACCATTGTGCCCAGACCCTTCGCGCCGCTGCCACCACGAGTCGGCCTTCCCTTTGTCGAGAAAATGCTAAAGGTCGAGGAGATGCTCATGGCCAATGCCAGTGAATTGCAGGCGAGGCTCGACGCCCAGCGAGCGGCCTTCACTGCCGAGCCCTATCCGTCGGCGGCGACGCGCCGCCAGCGCCTGGCACGCCTGGCCGAGCTGACGCAGCGGCATCGCGACGAAATCATCGCCGCCATCGACCGCGACTTCGGCCACCGGGCCACGGCCGAGACT
>JAGXGN010000062.1 GCA_024636705.1 Halomonas sp. | reverse complement strand
CTTTTCGACCGTGACGCCCAGATCGTGGGCATCGCCCAGAAGGAGTTCAGGCAGTACTACCCTACCCCGGGTTGGGTGGAGCACGATGCCATGGAGATCTGGGGCAGCCAGATGGGGGTGGCGCGCGAGGTCCTCGAAACCCAGGGAATCAAGCCCTCCGAAGTGGCGGCCATCGGCATCACCAACCAGCGCGAGACCACCGTGGTGTGGGACCGCCACACCGGCAAACCCGTTCACAACGCCATCGTCTGGCAGGACCGCCGCACCGCACCCTTGTGTGACGACTTGAAGGAACGCGGCCTGGAGGACTACATCCGCGAGACCACCGGCCTGGTGGCGGATGCCTATTTCTCCGGCACCAAGATCCGCTGGATCCTCGACAATGTCGAAGGGGCTCGCGAGAAGGCCGAGCGTGGTGATCTGCTGTTCGGCACCATGGACACCTGGCTGACGTGGAACCTGACCCGTGGCGAATGCCATGTGACCGATGTCAGCAATGCCTCGCGTACCCTGCTCTACAATATCCGCACCCTGGAGTGGGACCAGCGCATGCTCGAAGAACTGGGGATTCCGGCCTCCATGCTGCCCAAGGTGCGGCCCTCCAGCGAGGTATATGGCAACACCGCCGCCGAGATGTTCGGCGGTGCCCGCATCCCCATCGCCGGTATCGCCGGTGACCAGCAGGCCGCGCTGTTCGGCCAGACCTGCTTCGAGAAGGGCATGGTCAAGAACACCTACGGGACCGGCTGTTTCCTGCTGATGAACACCGGCGAAACGCCCGTGATGTCCAGGTCCGGTCTCCTCACCACCATCGCCTGGGGGGTGGACGGCAAGGTGGAATACGCCCTGGAGGGCGCCATCTTCATCGCCGGGGGGGCGATACAGTGGCTACGCGACGAGCTCAAGCTCATCGACTCGGCCGAGGATTCGGAGTACTACGCCGGTAAGGTGGATGACGCCGGCGGCGTCTATGTGGTGCCGGCGTTCGCCGGGCTGGGGGCGCCCTACTGGGACATGTATGCGCGTGGTGCGATCTTCGGGCTGACCCGCGGCACCCGCAAGGAGCACATCACCCGGGCGACCCTGGACTCACTGGCCTACCAGACCAAGGATGTCATCGATGCCATGCAGGCCGATTCCGGCATCACCCTGAAGTCGCTTCGCGTGGATGGCGGTGCCGTGGCCAACAACGTCATGATGCAGTTCCAGTCCGACATGCTGGGCGTCAACGTCGAGCGCCCGCTGCTCACCGAGACCACCGCCCTGGGGGCGGCCTACCTGGCCGGCATCGCCGTGGGCCTGTGGACCAAGGAAGAAGTGGCCGGCAAAGGCAGGATAGAGCGTACCTTCGAGCCCCAGATGCAGGCCGAAGAACGCACGCGGCTCTACAAGGGCTGGAAGAAGGCCGTCCGTCGCACCATGAACTGGGAGCGTGACGAGGACGAATAGTCCCAAGCTCCCGGACGGTTGTACGGGTAGGGTGGGTAAAACACCAGCACCTTGTCATCACTGGCCAGAAAGGCGCCCAGCGATTTGACCTTGCCGCCATTGTCGGAGCCAGGGGCGTTGCACAGATTCCATTATGGCTCCACGTGCCAGTCGGCCCAGAAGCCGAGGAACGATTTTCGTCATGGTTGTGACCCGAACAGATGTAAATAATCCCTGAAGGCAAACAGGCGATTGCGGCGTTGCCCGGTGACTTCGACCAGCACTCCGAAGGAGACCATATCGGCAATCAGCGCTGCTGCCGTGTTAGTGGATGCGCCAATAATGTCGGTGGCCCATTTCACATCGATCACCGGCTGGGCATAGAGGTGACGCATCAGGGCGTGAGCGTTGTCCTGGCGGCGCGCACTGAAGCGTGGCAATACGTCTCTTTCGATACGTTGTTTCAAATCGATTACCGCACGGAACGCCGAAGCTGAGGAGCGTGCGGTATCTTCCACACCGAACAGGAAAAAAACCAGCCACTCACGGAGATGATTGCCGTGGCGAACGGCCATCAAGTGATCCACATACGCCGTCTTGTTGCGTTCGAAGTAGTCGGACAGGTACAGGGCCGGCTCGCGCAATAGACCCTCGGACGCCAGATAGAGTGAAATCATCAATCGCCCCAGGCGGCCGTTGCCGTCCAGAAAGGGGTGAATGGTTTCAAACTGGTAATGCGCAATAGCAATGCGCACCAGCGGATGCACAAAGAAATCGTCAGCGTGTAGAAACTTTTCCAGATCACCCATCAGCTCGGGTACATGATTCTGGTGAGGGGGCACAAACGCCGCATGCTTCAGGCTGACACCGATCCAGTTCTGGCTGGTGCGAAACTCGCCCGGCTGCTTATGTTCACCACGTACGCCCTGCATCAATTCGGCATGGGTCTGCCGCAACAGGCGTATTGATAGGGGCAGGATCTCCAGCGAAGCGATGGCCACATTGATCGCCCGGATGTAGTTCTGCACCTCGGACCAGTCGTCCCGCTCTTCTGGCTTGAGGTCATCGGCGTCCTTGAAGGCATCCTCGATGTTGGTCTGGGTGCCCTCGATGCGGCTGGACTGGGTGGCTTCCTTTGCCACATACATGCGGATGAAGAAGTCGATGTCGGGTATCAACTGGCTGAAGGCGTTCAGCTCGCCCAGGGCGCGGTCGGCACGCCCCAGCAAATCCATCAGCTCAGGATCAGCGATGATCCACTCATGACAGACAGGCTCGGGCAGAAAGGCCTTGTATTCATAGCGCTGCTCGTAGCGGCCGGCTTTGAAGTCCGCAAGGTTCATATGTCAGAAAAACGCCTGTTTTCGATATAGCTGTCAGCTTATGTCAGCTCGCGGCCCGGGGGCAAGCTGTATGTCAAATCAATGCCAGATTCTGACATTCTAGAGTACCTATGTCAGAAACCGCCCCGATGGCACCCGGTTGAACTGTCAAGGATTACTTGACAGCTACCGCTCGCCGGCGTTGTAGGTAGGTCAAAACCCGATCATACGTTTCCCTAGTACAGTCTAGGCCAGCGGCAAACCCGCAATTGGACGGAGGTGTCGTCCGGAATTCGGCACAGGGCGCGTTCCGATTCCGATGAGGCAAACAGGCGTGACGACATGGAGGGTCCAGCCGGACTCGAATCAGTGACCGAAGGTTATGAGTGCAATTTGACAACGTCGGGCCCCGCGCCTTCAACCGGTTACCCTGGCGGCCTCGATCAGGGCATCCAGGGCGGCATGGTAGCCCTGTGTACCGAGGCCGGCGATGACGCCGTCGGCACGCAGCGAGACGTAGGAATGGTGCCGGAAGCTCTCGCGCTTGTGGACGTTGGAGATGTGCACCTCGATAACGGTCCCTTCGAAGGCGTTCAAGGCATCGAGAATCGCCACCGAGGTATGGGTGAAGGCCGCCGGATTGATGATGATGCCACGGGTGCCGTCCAGCCTCGCGGCGTGGATGGCATCGATCAGCGCGCCCTCGTGGTTGCTCTGGAAACACTCGAGGTCCCAACCGACGAGCCCCGCTTTCTCATGCAGGGCGTGGTTGACGTCGTCCAGCGTCTCATGACCGTAGATTTCCGGCTGACGAGTCCCCAGCAGGTTGAGGCTGGGGCCGTGCAGCACCAGTACCCTGAACTGACTCATCGATCCGTCTCCTTGAGCAGCTCGCGCTTGCTAGTGGGCGAACAGCGTCTCGGCTTGTGTGTCGGCGGCAACACGCTTGTCTTCATCTTCGCAGAACAACTTGAAAGCATCCACCCCCTGGAAGACGAAGAGGCTGACCCCGCTCACCACGGAGGCTCCTGCTGCCTTGGCTGCCGAGATGAACTCGGTCACCGCCGGCACGTAGACGGCATCGAAGATCCAGTGCTGACTCTCGATCAGCTCCTTCGGCAGTGGACAACCCGGGCTTTTCTCGTGGCCGATGGGGGTGCAGTTCACCAGGCCATCGCAGAGGGGGACCGTCTCGGCGATCTGCTCCCTGGTAATATAGGAAGCCCGGAACCCCTGGGTCGCCAGTTCACCGGCTAGTTGCCGCGACTTGGCTTCATCGAGGTCCATCAGGATGACTTCTTGCGCGCCAAGCTTGCCCAGGCCGAAGGCGACAGCCTTGCCCACGCCGCCGGTGCCGAGCAGCAGCACCCAGCCTGGCTCACGATCCCCGAGCGTGGCGCGAAATCCGCTGATGAAGCCGGTAAAATCGGTGTTCTCGGCAAGAATCTCGCCGTTCTCGAAGACCAGGGTATTGGCCGCTCCGACCATCCGAGCCCCCTCCGAGGGCCGGGAGGCCAGCTTCACCACCATTTCCTTCCAGGGGAAGGTGACGTTGACGCCGCGGTAGCCCTGCTCGATCACCTTCCTCACTTGGCTCTCGAGCGACTCGATGGGTTGCTCGTTGGCATCGAAGAGATCATAGGTGACGGGAATACCGATCAGTTCGGCGAGCCGCCTGTGTAGATCAGGCGAGCTGGAGTTCATGATTGCCTTGCCGATCAGGCCGAGTTTCATCGATGTTTCTCCGTTGCGGGAGCGGCCTGAAGCGAGCTCCCTCTTCCGTGTCATGGGTTGCAGGAGACGTTTTCCCCGCTTCAGCGCTGCGCTGCCTGGGCTGCCAGTCGAATGCCGGTGTTTGCCTGACCGAACTGGTTGTAGCCGCCGCGCCGATCGAGAATCTCGAAGTAGTTGCCCGGGATTCTCAGCAGCGGCAGGCCGCGTGCCTGTACCTCATCCACCGTGGCAAAGATATCCTGGCTGGCGAAGGCGATCTGCTGGACGCCACCGCGAAACTCGTTGAGAAAGCGTCCGGATACCGTGTCCTGTGCCTGGGAAATGGTCAGCGGCAGGCGAATGGAGCCATCGGGGCTGTTGACCGCCTGACTGGTCATCATGCCGCGTGGGTCGACGGTCTCGTGCTCCGCCTCGGCGTCGAAGCCGAAAACGGTGCGATGGAACAACTGCCAGCTCAGCAACTGTGTGGCCGGCAACACATAGGAGAGGTGATCGACACGGGTGAGTCCCGCCTCGTTGCGGCTTTCCTGGTCGAAGAGCTCGAAATCGGACCGCCACTGGCGATCGGCCGTGGCTTCGTCGTCCACCAGATAGACAAGGCTACCTTCGATACCGCGCAAGGCCGGGATCTCCATTTCCCCCTCACCCACCTGGCTCCGCAGGGTACGCGCCTTGAAGGCTTTGGCGCGGGCCAGCAGCTTCTCCACGTCATCGACCCGGAAACCCACGGCACATACCGAGGTACCATGGAGCAGGCGAAACGTATGGGCGAAGCTGTCGGTCTCGAAATTGAGGACCAGATGGATGTCGCCCTGCTTCCACAACTCGACGTTCTTGGAACGGTGGCGCCCCACATGGCGAAACCCCAGGGCATCGATGAACTCACCCAAGGGCGCGGCGCTCTCCTCGTCGAGAGTGAACTCGATGAAATGAATTCCGTTGTACCCTGGCGCCGGTGGAATATGGCTGGCCCAGGGACCGTCTTCAACGAGATTCTCGAGCAGGATCAGCGAACGCAGGCCATCCAGTGCAGTGACCTCTGTGGGCACAGCACGAAAGGCATCACTGAAGATCTCCAGGGACAATGGCCCGTCATAGCCGGTCTTGGCCAGTTCGGACATGAAAGCCTTGAGGGGAAAGCGTCCCTGACCGGGAAAGCAGCGCTCGCGCAGGTCCGCGACGGCCCTGTCCATGTCATCGATGGTCTGGGGCGAGACATTGCTGCAAACCAGCAGGAAGTCGGTGCCGAGTTGCTCCATCAGGTCGAACTTGCGTTCGGCACGCTTCAGATTCCTGCTGCGCTGAGGGTCGGGCATGGCCTCGAAGTCACGGAATGGCTGGAAGACCACTATCTTGAGCTTCAGCCGCCGACACAACTCGCTGACCTCCTCCGGTGATCCATCGAAGGAAAGCAGATCATTCTCGAAGATCTCCACCCCGTCGAATCCCGCACGGGCGATGGCTTCCAGCTTGGTTCTCAGATCACCGCTCAGGCAGACGGTAGCAATGGCGCGCATCTTGTCCTCCAGAATGATTCTGCGGTAGACAGTCAGGCACATCCTACCCCCTCTGCTCCTCGCTCCACCATGATGCCAATACAAGTTTGTTTGAGAGGCTGATGGCACCCGAGACCTCAAAGGGTTGGATGAAAGAGCGATTCAAGCGAAGATGAATACGCAACGTCGCCTTAAGTCGCCTTAAAACGCGTCCTTCGGGGCCGCGTTTTCTTTGACAACCTGAATGTGGAGAAACTAGGGGGTCATCACAGTCGATCCTCTCGCCTCGCCCTTTCCCGGCGATGTCATCACCACCACTGACCTCCACGGACTCGAGGATGCCCTGGGGAGGCTCTGAGCGCGACTTCCTCAAACTCCGCCTGCAGGCTTCCTGAACAGATGGCAATGGACGATAAAAATGCCGAGGTACCTGATGACTACTCCAGGGACTCGTAGGGCAGACCCACGTAGTTCTCGGCGATGGTGGTCAGCCCGGCCTCGGAGCTGGTCACGTAGTCCAGCTCGGCCTGCTGCATGCGGGTCGCGAAGTCCTCCTCGTCGGTGAACTTGTGCAGCATCGTGGTCATCCACCAGGAGAAGCGCTCGGCCTTCCAGATACGCTTGAGGCAGGTCTCGGAGTAGTTGGGGATCAGGTCGGTACGCCCCTCCTGGTAGACGCTCACCATCAGCCGGTAGAGGGTGTTGACGTCGCTGGCCGCCAGGTTGAGCCCCTTGGCCCCGGTGGGCGGCACGATATGCGCGGCATCGCCGACCAGGAAGAGTCGGCCGTACTGCATGGGCTCGACCACGAAGCTGCGCAGCGGGGCGATGCTCTTTTCGATGGAGGGGCCGGTGACCAGCTTCTCGGCCACGTCATCGGGGATGCGCCGCTTGAGCTCTTCCCAGAAACGCTCGTCGGACCAGTCCTCGGCCTTCTCGTCAAGGGATACCTGGATGTAGTAACGACTGCGAGTCTCCGAACGCATGCTGCACAGGGCGAAGCCCCGCTCATGGCGGGCGTAGATAAGCTCTTCGGCCACCGGCGGGGTATCGGAGAGCATGCCCAGCCAGCCGAAGGGGTAGACCTTCTCGAACGCCTTGATGCGACCCTCGGGGATCGAGCGACGTGACACGCCATGATAGCCGTCGCAGCCGGCCACGTAGTCGCAGTCCAGGCGTACCGTCTCGCCGTCCTTCTCGAAGGTGACATAGGGGCGGTCGGTCTCGAGGTCATGGGGCTGGACGTTGTCCGCCTCGTAGAGGGTGGTGCCGCCGGCGGCCTCGCGGGCCTCCATCAGGTCCCGGGTGACCTCGGTCTGGCCATAGACCATCACGTTCTTGCCGCCGGTCAGGCCGGCCAGGTCGACACGCACCCGGCGGTTGTCGAAGGCCAGCTCGAAACCCTCGTGCGGCAGGCCTTCCTCGTCCATGCGTTTGTCCACGCCCGCCTCGCGCAGCAGGTCGACCATGCCCTGTTCCAACACGCCGGCACGGATGCGGCCGAGCACGTACTCGCCGGATTTACGCTCGAGGATGACGTTGTCGATGCCCTGGCGGCTCAGCAGCTGGCCGAGAAGCAGGCCCGCCGGGCCGGCTCCGATGATCGCGACCTGTGTCTTCATGGGGATGCCACTCCGTTGTTGTGTTTCATCAACCGTTTGATGAGTTGCATTTTTCACTGAAACACGGCGCCAAGTAAGGCAAGATTGGCAGCATTCCTTGGATATTTACAAGATATGATATCGACTTTCGTCTAGATCACCCCACCGGAGGCAAGATGGCCCCATCGCCTGCCACGGATGTTCCCGTCTTCACGCTCTATGGCGAGACCCGGCACTGGCCGACGCCCGACCTGCTGCACTGCGAGTCGATTCCCGACCGCAGCCGCCTGCACGACTGGCGCATCCGCCCGCATCGCCACGCCGACCTGGTGCACCTGCTGCATGTCTCGGCGGGGGACGTGGCGCTCGAGCTGGAGGGCAGCACGCAACAGCTGCAGGGACCACTGGTGATCGTGGTCCCTGCCATGAGCATCCATGGCTTCCGCTTCTCGCCGGATATCCGCGGCCATATCATCACCCTGGCCCGGCCGCTGGTCGAACATCTCGATGACCAACTGGCACAGCAGGCCGCCACCCTGACCCGCGCCGCGGCCCATCCCCTGGGCGAGGCGCGGGAGGCGGCCCGCCTCGCCACCCTGGTGGCGCAGATCGATGATGAATACAGGCACCCGGCGAGCGGCCGCGACCACCTGCTGGAGGCCCTGATCCAGGCCCTGACCGTGGAGCTCGCCCGTCTCGCCGACCGCGACCCGCAGCCCGGCAGCCGACCGCAGCCCCACCGCCGGGACCGCGCCCGGGCGCACCTGCAGAACTACCTGGCGCTGATCGAGGGACAGTTCCGCCAGCAGCCCGGCATCGAGCAGTTCGCCGGCCAGCTGGGCATGACCAGCACCCATCTCAACATGCTCTGCCGGCGCCTGGCCGGACGCAGTGCCCTGCAGCTGCTGCACGAGCGGATCCTGCTGGAGGCCAAGCGCCAGCTGACCTACACCAACATGACCATCAGCCAGGTCGCCGACACCCTGGGCTTCTCCGAGCCGGCCTACTTCACCCGCTTCTTCAAGCGCTTGACCGACCTCTCGCCCAGGGATTTCCGCCGGCGCCAGACGGAGGCTTAGTGCCGATACAACAGCGCCCCCGGATGCCAGGGCTTCCGGGGGCGCTGTTGTATCGGCAGGGTTTACTCAGCCAGCCGCTTCCAGAGACTTGTGTTCGAAGGCCTCGGCGTTGGGGCAGAATCCCCGACACTGCTCCCAGGAAGCCCCGGCACGCATGGCCCGCCAGCAGCGCCCCGCGACAGGACAGCGATTGCAGACGGCCTGCATCTCGTGGAAGTGCCTTGCCTCCTCGGGGGCATAATCCTCGGCGGTCAGATCGAAGCGCTGCATCATCGCCGGCATCAGTGTCTTCGCGGGAATCAGGTCTCGCTCGCCATGCTGGTTGAGGGTGCGCGCCACCTCGCGCTCGAAGGACGGCGCCATAGGGGCATCGAAATCGTGCAACAGCGCACGATAGTCGCTGAACGCCTCGTGGCGCATGCTCTGCACCAGCTGCGGCATGCGGGCATCGAAAAGACGCGCCAGCCAGCCGCGAGATTCGTTGTGGGTATCGCTTCTATCGGTCATGTCACACCTCCGGGTTCCTGGTACCGGCCCCGCCGGGACACTCGGGGCCTCACCATCTCAGGATGCGCGCCAGCACAGCGGCTGCCAATTGAGGTTTTTACCGTCCCCCATAACCTCCGGGTTATGCCGTACCGATCGCTTCCAGAGAGCGCCTCAGATCAGGAACATCGTGGAGAGCACCGGGAAGGCGATCAGTAGCGCCAGGCGCAGGAAATCCGAGACGATGTCCCCCTTGCTCCTGGTCAGTGACGCAGGACTCGCTGGCCGCCAGCGCCGCCTCGTAAACCTCGCGTCCCGGCAAGCCGCGCTCCTCGAGCCGGGCCAGGTAGCTCTTGATGCCGTCCTGGAGCGGCTTCTGCCAATCAGGATGCTCCAGGGGGTTCTCGATCTCGCGAATGGTGTGCCTGGCGTCCTGACGTCCAAAGTTAAGATTGCGATGATGCGACATACTATTAGATCGGGTAGTGGCGAGGTCCCAGTTGCATCGTCATCCAGCGCAACTCAGTGAATTCATCGATACCCGCTTTACCGCCAAAACGGCCATAGCCGCTGGCCTTGACGCCCCCGAAGGGCATCTGCGGCTCGTCGTGTACGGTTGCCGAGTTGATATGGCAGATACCCGACTCGACCTGAGCAGCCACACGTAAGGCCCGCGCCGTGTCACGGCTGAACACCGCCGCCGACAAACCATATTCGCTGTCGTTGGCCACGCGGATCGCCTCGGCCTCGTCCGCGACTCGAATCATCGCCACCACCGGTCCGAAAGACTCCTCACTGTACAAGCGCATGCTGTCGGTCACGCCGTCGATTAGAGTCGGCTGCATGATCACACCGTCGGCCTTGCCGCCCGCAGCCAGACGTGCGCCCTTCCCAACGGCATCGTCGATCAGCGCGTTGAGCTTCTCGCCAGCTTCGTGATTGATCAGCGTGCCCAGCGCATTGCCATCGTCGCGAGGATCACCGGCGCGCAGGCTCGCGATCTCTTGTACTAGCTTATCGGCGAAGGCGACGGCAACCTCATCGGCCACGATCAGGCGCTCGGTGGACATGCAGATCTGGCCCTGGTTGAAGAACGCCCCGAAGGCGGCTGCCTCAACTGCATCGTCCAGATCGGCGTCATCGAGCACCAGGAATGGCGCCTTGCCGCCCAGTTCAAGCAGCACCGGTTTGAGCTGACGTGCCGCGCGCTCGGCGATGATCCGTCCCACCTGAGTGGAACCGGTGAAATTGATGCGCCGCACCGCCGGATGATCGATCAGCGCGCCGACCACCTCAGCGGCCTGGGCCGGCGCATTGGTGACCACGTTGACGATACCCTCACCGAGGCCCGCCTCGACGAGCACTTCACCGATCAGGTGATGGGTTGCCGGGCACTGTTCTGAGGCCTTGAGGATCACGGTATTACCGCAGGCCAGTGGTGTGGCAATAGCACGGGTGCCGAGGATGATCGGCGCATTCCAGGGCGCGATACCCACTACCACACCGCACGGCACGCGCACCCCCATGGCCAGGTTGTCGGGCACGTTAGAGGGAATGACATCACCATTGACCTGAGTGGTCAGTGCCGCGGCCTCGCGCAGCACGCCGGCGGCAACCATCACATTGAAGCCGGCCCAGCCTGGCGTGGCACCAGTCTCGTCGACCATGCGCTCGATGAACTCAGCCTGGCGGGCTTCCATCAGCTCAGCAGCCTTGAGTAACTTCATGCGCCGCTCGCCGGGGCCAGTTTTCGACCAGGCCGGGAAGGCGCCGACCGCCACCTCGGCGGCAGCCTGAGCATCACCGACCGAAGCGGCTGCCGCCTGGGTAACAGTTTCACCGCTCAGCGGGTTGGCGCGCGTGAAGGTGGCCGACTCGTGAGCGTGACGGGGTTGGCCACCGACCAGCAGATCTAGGGTATTCATCGCGTGTTCCTTATCGTTCCAAGGGGAGACTTTAGCGTCCAAATATCAGCGCTTACGCATCGCACTGATCGCGCAGGGACAAGGCTTTCTCATAAATTGCGCGAGCATTGTCCAGACCTCGCTCCTCGAGTCGTTCGAGGTAGTTTTCGGTGCCCTGCTTGAGCGGAGCGGCCCAGTCGGCATCGTTGAGTGGATCTTCAACGACGTGAATGGTATCGCCTTGGGCCACGGATTCCTCGCGCCCGGCCTTGTCGAGTTCGTCAAAAACCTGGCCCGCCTTTAGCGCCCACGCCATGCCGCTGTTATCGTCGATAACCGCCTGCATCTCGGGGGACAACCGGTCATAGGCGGCCTGGCTCATCGTCGCCACGATGGCGCCAGCGTAGTACGGCACCTGCAGATGGTAATTCGTCAGCTCGTTGATGCGAAACACCTTCATCGCTTCCCAGGGGAAGCTCAGTCCATCCATCACCCCGCGTTGCAGCGCGGTATAGATATCCGGTGCCGGCATGCCCAAGGGCTGGGCCCCCATGCTGGCGAGCATCACGCCGGCCACTTCGCTGGGGCGCCGGATGCGCAGACCTTCGAGGTCGGCTGGCGTCCGGATCTCGGTCTCCCGTGTGTGTAGGTAAGCCGGTCCCGTGGTGAACAAGAACAGCACACGAGTATCGTCGTACTCGCTGGCGATATCACCCTGGTCGTATAACGACTGCAAAATGCAGGCGCCCTGGGGAGCGCTGTTGACTACCCCCGGCAACTGGACGATCTCGGTGAGCGGAAAGCGACCGGCGGTATACCCCTGCAGGGTGACAGCGATATCGGCAACGCCGTTGACGGCCGCCTCGTAGGTATTATCGGCCTTGCTCAGAGTCTGGGAAGGGTAGATCTCAACTTTCAGCTTCCCGCTGGAGTCCTCCTCAACCTTCTCAGCCCACCTTTGATAGATTTCCTGGTTGACCGCCGAACCAGCCGGCCAAAGGTGTGCCATGCGCAGAGTCGTTTCCGCGCCGGCCGAGGCGCATAGTCCCAGTGAGGAGGTGACGAGCAGCAGTCGTGAAATGGCGTGTTTCATGAATTTTTCCTCTATTGTCGTTATTGACGTTTTCAATGTCATGCGAGCGGCGCTCGCTCATTCAAGGCTCAATGGTGGTGGTCGGTACCTCGATCAGCATGGGCTTCGTGGCGACCAGCGCCCGGTGTAGAGCATCTTCGAAGGCATCGCGGGTGTCGGTGCAGACCGCCTCGACGCCGTAGCCGCGGGCCAGGGCGCAGAAGTCCAGCCCCGGCACATCGAGGCCCGGTGCATCCTCGGCATCCAGCATGCGCGAGAACCAGCGCAGTGCGCCGTAGGTGTCGTTCCTGAGGATGATGAACACCACCGGCACGCCGTACTGGGCCGCACTCCATAACGCGCTGATGGCGTAGTTGGCCGAGCCGTCACCGATCACCGCAATGACTTGACGCTCGGGCCGGGCGAGTTGCACGCCCACCGCAGCCGGCAAGCCGAAGCCCAGCCCACCGGCCGCCGGGAAAAAGTAGCTGTCGGGTTGGCGCATCTCCACGCGTTGCCAAAAGGCAGTGACCGTCGAGGTCGACTCCTTGACGAAAATCGCATCCTTCGGGGCCATTTCATCCAGCGCGTCGAAAACGCTTTCGGGTGCCAGGCGGCCAGGCTCATCCGACACCGGTTGCGGCAGCGGCAACGGCTCGGGCATGGCGCGCTCGCTCTGCATCAGCGCCGGAAGCAGCTTTTCCAGAGTGGCGTGCAGTCCACCGACCAGGGCATCGCCCATCGGCCCCCGCGCGGCCTCCTGTACGTCGCTAGTTAGATGAATCAGCTCGGTCCCCTCGGGCAGGTAGCGGCCCGGCGCGTACTGGTGGTAGCGGAACACCGGCGCACCGATGACCAGAATCAGGTCGTGGCCTTCCAACTTGCCGGAAATCCCCGAAATTGCCGCTGGCAGCACCCCACGGAAGCAGGCATGGCGGGTCGGAAACGGGCAGCGCGAGGCGGACGGTGCCACCCAGGCCGGCATGCGCAGGCGCTCGGCCAGATCTACAGCCAATGCGTTGGCATGCTCTGCGTCGACCTCGGGCCCCAGCACCAATACCGGGTTGCGCGCCCGATTGAGCCGCTCGGCCAAACCGGCCAGTTGGTCATCGGACGGCGTGCAGGCATGATGCACATCGCGCCGGGTGACCAAGGCGGTATCCTCAGCAACCTCGCGCCCCCAATCGTCATGGGGGATCGACACGTAGACCGGCCCCTTGGCAGGCAGGTTGGCCATGTGAATCGCCTGGCTGAGTGCGCGCGGCACGTCCTCTGGACAGGCCGGCTCGTAGCTCCATTTGACCAAGGGGCGCGGCAGCGAGGGGGCATCGACATTGGCCAGCATCGATTCGACACCGATCAACGAGCGCGCCTGCTGGCCGGCGGTGAGCACCAACGGCGAATG
>JAGXGN010000061.1 GCA_024636705.1 Halomonas sp. | reverse complement strand
GCAGCCATTCGTCAACGGACGGGGGAAGCAGATAGGCCGTGTGACGATCGACAGAACGAAAGTTGCTCATCGCGGATCCGTGGTCAATGTGTTGCCGGCATTATCTCATGCTGGAGCGGATAGTCCGACAGGCTGCTAGTGAAGCATGCACTCATCCTGCTGACGAGTCGGATCATCAAGCTGGTGGCCAATCTGCTGAAGCTCTCATGCTACCCCTTTCATGCCCTCTTCCCCGGGAAGCGATTTACCCTGCCCGAGGTGGCTCCCTGCCTGCTTGCGCCACGGAAGCCGGCGGATATTCCGCGCATCATCTGGCAAACGAACTTCACCGCGGATGTGACGTTGCCTGTCTATCTCAACTATCTGTTCAACCGCCTGATGGCACCGCACCACGAATACCGGTTCATGGTGACCGAGGCCCGGGAGCGCTTCATCAGGGAGCACTACTCGACGAACATCCTCGAGCACTATTCCTGGCTTCAGATCGGCGCGGCACAGGCCGACTTCTGGCGGCTGCTGGTGCTGCACAAGCACGGCGGTGTCTATCTCGACATCGACGCCCACTTGGTTTGGCCCCTGGAGGACATTGTCCGGCCGGACATGCAGGAGCTCTACATCACCAACCGGCGTGGTGAGATCAGCAACTACTTCATCGCCAGCCGGCCGGACAATCCCAACCTTGCCGACTTGATCACGGCGGTGAGGGACAACATCGACGAGAACGTCATCAGGAGCGTCTATGACCTGACGGGGCCGGGCGTCTTCAATCGGATCCTGGAAGGGCGAGACGTCAATACGGTCTCCCAGTGCGCCCGTGAAGGCGTGCATACAGCGTGGTGGAAGTCCACGCCGGGGTAAGCCATGACCCCGTAGCCAAAGGTAACTGCGTCGTCGTGAGACGGGGTGGGAAGCAACCGGAGGCGAACTGGCGGTCCGTAGGATGACGAACTCGATTCGGCCGGGTCAGGTGGCGAGCTCGCTGGGAGATAGCGAAGCCTGAAACTCACCCGTCGCGCTGCGATGGCGGATAAAGCGACGACGGGACCTGCCAGGTGGTTGGAGGCGGAACGTCAGGAAGGATGCACGAGATAAGCGGGGAGACCTGGCCATCGCGGTGACGATGGCCAGAAGTCAGAGCCTTCATAGTACCGACGCACGGGGCACACCTTGGCCACGGCGCATTCTGGCGAAAGCCGGGATCTGAAGATGCTGGAGTGCGGACTCTGCCTACCGCCAAGGTGCCGTGCAGGAGGCACAGAGAACAGAACCTGTGCCGAGGGAAGGGAGGCAGGAAGATGGATGCGAGACAACCAGAGATGAGCGACCGCTACGGCACAGCATCGACAGTGCCCCGCGAAGGGGCTAAGCAAGAGGCGTCATCACCCACCACCAGGGTGGGTATTGACCGCTCGATCTGGACGGATCGCATGTTGGCGGCGCTGGATAACGGCGTCAAAGGACGTAAATGGTTCAGCCTGATCGACAAGGTGTACCGCCCGGCGACACTGGCCGGTGCCTGGTTGCAGGTTTACGGCAACCACGGAGCGGCGGGTGTCGATCGACAAAGCGTGTCACGCTTTGCGGCACAGGCCGAGCGCTATCTCGAGGAACTCCAGGCCGACCTGATGGCGGGGCGGTATCGCCCGCAAGCGGTCCGGCGGGTCGAGATTCCCAAGGGCAACGGTAAGACCCGCCCGCTGGGGATTCCGACCGTCAAGGACCGGATTGTCCAGACGGCGGTCAAGCGGGTGATCGAACCGATCTTCGAGCACGAGTTCCTGCCGATGAGCTACGGCTTTCGACCGGGCAGAGGCTGCCAGGACGCCCTGCGGGATGTCGATGAGGCCCTCAAGGCCGGTATGACCTGGGTAGTCGATGCTGACCTGCAAGGCTACTTCGACAGCATTCCGCACGATCGCCTGATGGCCCGCGTGGAAGAGCGGATCAGCGACGGCCGGCTGCTGTCTCTGCTGCGAAGCTGGCTGACCCAGGACATCGTTGGCGAGATGGCGCGCTGGAGCCCCACCGCGGGTACGCCACAAGGGGCGATCATCAGCCCCTTGCTGGCGAATCTCTACCTGCACCCGCTGGACCAGGAAATGACACAGCGCGGCTACCGCATGGTGCGTTACGCCGACGACTTCGTCATTCTCTGTCACAGTGAACGGGGAGCCCGGCAAGCCCTGGCCCAGGTACAGGCATGGGTGGTGGCGAATGGCCTGACCCTGCACCCCGACAAGACCCACATCGGCGACTGTCGGCAACGGGGCCAGGGGTTCGAGTTCCTGGGCTACCGCTTCGAGGCGGGGAGGCGCTGGGTGCGTAAGAAGAGCCTCAAGGCCTTCAAGGACAAGGTGAGGAGCAAGACCCGGCGGACGGAAGGCAAGAATCTGCGCCAGGTCATTGCCTCACTCAATCCGATACTGAAGGGCTGGTTCGGCTACTTCCGGCACGCCTACCGGACGACGTTCCGTCCGCTGGATGGCTTCATCCGACGACGGCTACGGGCCATGCTGCGGCGGCAAGAAAAGCGCCCTGGACATGGCAACACCTTGACGGATACGCGACGATGGCCCAATACGTTCTTCGCCGCCGCCGGGCTCTTCACCCTAGCCGGAGCCTGGCGGCACGCGAGCCAATCCCGATGAGGAAACCATCGACTGGAGAGCCGTGTGCGGGAGAACCGCACGCACGGTTCGGAGGGCGGGGAGGCGTAAGCCTTCCCGACCCCTATCCGCTATGCCTGCAACCAGGGAAGCTTCACCAACGAGCACTTCACAGTATATTGATAAAACCGAAGGGAAATGGACCAAGCAGCAAAGAGTAACTGAAATTATCAGGAAGGAATAATCAATCAGAAGATGGTTATCGGACATATTGCAAGCTTGGATGATGTCACCTGATCATGCATTGTCGATACATTCATTTCATCGAGGATCCCTATGTCGATAGCCGCGGTGTTGATTGTCAAGGATGAAGAGGCGCATCTACGCGCCTGCCTGGAAACCTTGATATGGGTCGATGAGATCGTGGTGATGGATGCTGGCAGTCGGGATGGTACCTGTGAGATCGCTCGGCATTTCACTGATCGGGTGGCGGTGGAGAGCGACTGGCAGGGCTTCGGTGTGCAGCGACAGCGAGCCGAATCGCTGGTGGAAAGTGACTGGATTCTGATGGTTGACGCCGACGAGCGGGTGACGCCAGAGCTGCAGCGCAGCATAGAGCAAGCCATATCATCGGATTCATTGGCAATCTATACCCTTCCCAGGCTCTCCTGGTGTTTCGGTGACTTCATCCGCCATTCCGGGTGGTATCCCGACCGAGTCGCGCGTCTCTATCCCCGTGGCCAGGCACATTTCGATTCGGCGTTGGTTCACGAAAAACTGAAGAATCCAGGCCATTTGCCGGTGAGGGCGCTGCAGGGGGATCTCTTGCACTACACCTATCGTGATCTGCGCCACTACCTGGAGAAATCCGCGCATTATGCACAGGCTTGGGCACAGCAGCGAGCGGCAGTCGGGAAGCAGGGGAGCCTGGCTGCCGGCATTCTCCATGGCATGGGCTGTTTCCTGCGGATGTATCTATTGAAGGCCGGCTTCCTCGATGGTCGCCAGGGGCTGCTTCTGGCTCTGCTCTCGGCGCATTCGACCTTTGCCAAGTATGCCGACCTCTGGGTCAGGACCCGGACGTCCGGGCCTGAACCTGGCCCAGCACCTGGCACAGGAGATCGCTGATACTGGAGGCCGCCATGTCCAGGTCGATGCTATCCATGTCGCGTTCGCCGGCCTCCGCCGGGGGGCAAAAAGCGAGCCGATGAGCGGCGCAGTTGCAGGTCTGCCATCGCAATGGCGTCGACGAGCGTCGCGAGGGGTAGAAGCCCGCGGTAGGCAGGTCCAGGCAGCCGGCGATATGCAGGGGGCCGGTGGAGCCGGCGATGAACAGGTCAGCGGCGGCGAGGCTGAGGGCGAAGTCGTCCACGCCCTGGCGAGGGGGCAGCAGGTTGGATTCGAGTCCCACGGCGAGAAGGCGATCCCTCAGGAGCTGTGCGGCCTCTTCCTCGCCTGGCCCCGCCGTCAGGATCCAGGCCGGTCGAGGCTGTTCCCTCTCGACCAGCTGCCCATCGATGGCGAGGATGAGCGCAACGTACTGGTCCGATGACAGGTTGACGGCCGAGCCGCCGCTGCCGGGATGCAGGAAGAGCCAGGAGCGCGAGGTATCCAGGCCCAGCTCATCGGCAATTCGCTCCCGCTGCGCTTCGCGGATACCCTCGGGAAGCGGCCAGTAGGGCGGCGCGGGTGTCGAGGCGGCCGGCGTGCCCAGCGCTACCAGCAGGGCTTCGGCGAGCTCCATGTTGTAGCGATACTCGGGTTTTTCCGAGCGGGACCTGCGTTGGGTGATGCGACGGTTGTAGAATACCTGGGCCCACTTGGTCGCCGGGGCGAAGCGTAGCGGTATACCGGCACGCCAGCCCAGCCAGCCGACTCGTGGGGTGGAAAAGAGCGCCAGCAGCGCATCGAAACGGCCCTCTCGTAGTCTTGACAGCAGGTCGTGCTGCGCCTCGCGGTCCGCATCGTCGCCCGGATCGAGGATGATCTCGTCCACCCAGGGGCAGCATCTGGCCAGGGGAGCCGTGTAGCGGGGCACGAGGACGCTGACATGGGGACTGGGTATCGCCGCCTTCAGGCAGGCGAGCGCCGGCCAGGCCAGCATGAAATCCCCTAGCTTGTCGTTGCGCACCACCAGCAGCTTGTGGCGGTGTTCATCGCTGTCGACGGCTGCCGTTGTTGTCATGTGGGCTCCCGGGCCCCATCGGAAAGGAGACAACCTTGTCCCACAAGGTCATGCACATCTGCCTCTCGGACGGTTGGGGCGGACTGGAAATGTATCCTTCGCGGATTATACCCGAGCTGAAGCGCCAGGGGTGGGAGCCCCATGGTGTGGCCCTGACCGGTTCCCGGGTTGCCGAGAGTCTGAGGGAGGCTGGCATCAAGCCGCTGCTCGTGCCCTCGAAAGGGCGTGCACTGCTTGGCCTGCCGCGCCTGCTTCGCTACCTGAAGGATCACGATATCCGGGTGCTGCACTGCCACAAGTCCAGCGACCTGCGCCTGGGTGCGCTGTTGGTCACCCTGCGCCCCGGCCTGAGGCTCTTCTTTACCGACCACATGGGGGTCACCCGGCCCAAGAAAGATGCCTACCACCGCTGGGCCTATGGACGCGTCACTCGGCTCTTCTCCATCAGCGATGCCACCCGTACGCGCAACCTGGCGGCCTTTCCATTGCCTGCCGCGCGCATCCGCAGGCTCTATCTTGGGATCGATACCGCCGACTTCGCGCCGCGGTTGATGACCGACGAGAGGGCGTTCCTGCGTTCGTCACTGGGGATTCCCGAGAACGCGGTGGCGATCGGTCTGCCGGGTCGCCTGACGCAAGGCAAGGGACAGGAGCTGTGGATCGAGGCCCTGGCAGGGCTGGCCGAGCAGGCACCTGACCTGGCCTGGCAGGGTGTGCTGATCGGCGGGGTCCTGGCCAGCGAGGGCAGCGACGAGGCCTATGTGGCTCGTCTTCGGGCACTGGTCAGCGCGCGTGGTCTCGAGGACTCGATCACCTTTACCGGCTTCCGCCCCGACCTGCCGCGACTCTTCGAGGCGCTGGATATCGTCTGTGTGCCTTCGCTCAATGAAGCCTTCGGGCTGACCGTGATCGAGGCCATGGCCGCTGGCAAGGCGGTGATCGGTGCCGATAGCGGTGCCATTCCCGAGCTGATCGATTCCAGCACCGGACGACTGGCTTCCCCCGACTCGCCGCGGGCCTGGACCGAGGCGATGGCGAAACTCGCCGGGGATGGCGAACTGCGCGAGCGACTGGGCAGGGCGGCTCGGCAACACGTCCTTGATGGTTTTACCCTGCAAGCCCATGTGGCCGAACTGGTCGCCGAGTACGACGGTCAGTCCCTGGCCGCGTCGTAGCCCTCCCGGATGGCCTGCATGGCAACCGCTGCGCCGAATTTCTCCAGTGAGCGTGACAGGCGCTCGAGATTGGCGCGTTGCCAGCGGCCGGGGGAACGCCGTCGGCAGCGGTCCAGATCGATCAGCCATACCCTGTCCCGGGCAGCGACCAGCAGATTGCGGGCATTGAGGTCCACATGATCGAGGCCTGCGTCGTGGAAGCAGCGGATGGTGGCGCCGATCCGTTCAAGCATCACCTTGTTGGCACTGCCCTGTTGCAGCCGGTCGGCCAGGGCTCGAGCCCCGGGGATACGCTGGGTGATCAGGGTGGCCTCATAGGTCGCGCCATGTCGAATCACGCCCGTGGCCACAGGACGCGGCACGGGCAGGCCTTGGTCGAAGAGCTCGGCGGTGAGGCGCATTTCACGAAAGGCCCGGGTGCGCTCCAGGCCGGTCCAGAGATAGCGATGAGTGCTGAGACGGGCGATCAGGCCGCCCCGGCGGTAGGGACGCAGCACCCAGTGCTCGCCTGCCACTTCCAGGAACAGGCTGGCGCCGCGACCGGGTGCCTGGCCGATGATGGCGCCCGTCCCTTGCCAGTGGCCGGGGTCGAAAAGCGACGGGCCGATTTGTGGCGCCTCGCCGGCGTCACTTAAACTGTCGGGATCATATAGAATGAAGGTCTTACCCGTCTGACATGTTGCCAAGCGCATGAAGCATCCTCTGCCTGCCCAACCCCGGCATATCGGCGTATTGCGACTCTCCGCCCTGGGTGATGTCTGCAATCTGGTGCCGACGGTTCGCGCCCTCCAGCGCCAGTGGCCCGCGGCACGTATCACCTGGATCATCGGCAAGAGCGAGCACAGTCTACTGGCCGGCCTCTCCGGGGTCGAGTTCGTGGTCTACGACAAGGCCACGGGGCTTGCCGGGATGCGTCGTCTGTGGCGCGAACTGGCGGATACACGCTTCGACGTCCTGCTGCACATGCAACAGGCACTGCGCGCCAGCGTACTGTCGTTGGGGCTCAAGGCCGATGTGCGTGTCGGTTTCGACAAGGCCCGTGCCAAGGATGCCCAGCACTGGTTCACCCATCGCCATCTGGCCCCCCATCCCCGCGCCCATGTGCTGGACTCCTTCCTGGATTTCGCGCGCCTCCTCGGTGTCGAGGACCTTTCCCTGGAGTGGGACCTGCCGATTCCGGCGCTGGCCGTCGAGGAGGCACGGCACATCACCGGTAACGCCCCCTATCTCCTGATCAGCCCCTGCAGCAGTGCCAGGCTGCACAATTTCCGTAACTGGTCGGCCGAGGGCTATGCGGCCGTGATCGAGTATGCCTGGCGTCATCATGGACTCACGACGGTCCTAACCGGTGGCGGCAGCACCCAGGAGCGCGAACTCGGGGAACAGATTCGGCGTCTGCTGGGTCCCGAGGAGGTGGTCGATGCCATCGGCGGAACCTCACTGAAGGGGCTGATGGCCATGATCCGTGGAGCACGGGCACTGGTGGCGCCGGATACCGGTCCGGTGCACATGGCCAACGCCCTGGGAACCCCGGTCGTGGGGCTATATGCCACTTCCAATGTCGATCGTACCGGCCCCTACCTGTGGCGAGAATTCACGGTCGACTGCTATGCCGATGCCGTTCGCACCTATCTCCACAAGACACGCAACGAGGTCACCTGGGGCCAGCGCGTTCGTCACCCCGATGCCATGTCGTTGATCCATGCCGAGGACGTGATCGAGCGGCTCGGGGCAGCGCTCGAGTTCGCCGCCCGCCACCCGAAAACGGAGTCTCCCGTCGATGAAGCTTGATCTGACCGCCCTGGAACACGCCCGACTGCTGGTGGTGGGGGATGTGATGCTCGACCGCTACTGGCATGGTGGTACCTCGCGTATCTCACCCGAGGCGCCGGTTCCCGTGGTAAGAGTCGAGGAGGCCGAGGACCGGCCCGGTGGTGCGGCCAACGTGGCGCTGAATATCGCCTCCCTGGGGGCCCGGGCCGCCCTGGCCGGGCTGGTGGGAAACGACGACAATGCCGATCGGCTGGCGTCCCGGCTGGATACCGCCGGTGTCGTTACTCACTTCGAGCGCAGCCCGGGAATTCCCACCATCACCAAGCTGCGGGTGATGAGCCGCAACCAGCAGCTCATCCGCCTGGACTTCGAGCAGGGTCTGGGGGAGGTCGACACCGCGGGCCTGCTGACACGGGTCGAGGCGGCCCTGCCCGATTGCGACCTGGTGATTCTCTCCGACTACGGCAAAGGCACCCTTAACCGGGTCGAGGACGTCATTGCCCTGGCTCGCGCGGCAGGCAAGCCCGTACTGGTCGACCCCAAGGGGAGCGACTTTCGTCGTTACCGGGGCGCTACCCTGATCACCCCCAACCTGGGGGAGTTCGAGGCGGTGGTCGGACATTGCCGTGACGACGGGGAACTGGCCGCCCGTGGCGAGGCCCTGCGCGTCGACCTCGACCTCGAGGCCCTGCTGATCACCCGCAGCGAGAAGGGCATGACCCTGATTCGTACCGGCCATGAGCCGCTACATTTGTCGGCGCGGGCCCGCGAGGTCTTCGACGTCACCGGTGCCGGGGATACCGTGATCGGCGTCCTGGGGCTGGCCCTGGCGGCCGGTCATGGCTTCCCCGAGGCCATGACCCTGGCCAACCTGGCCGCCGGACTGGTGGTGGCCAAGCCGGGGACCGCGACCGTCTCCATCGCCGAGCTCTACACGGCCCTGCATGGCGACAAGCTGGCGGAGTTCGGCGCCATCGAGGAAGCGCCCCTGATCGAGGCGGTGCGTGCCGCCCAGGCGCGGGGAGAGAAGGTGGTGATGACCAACGGCTGCTTCGACATTCTCCACGCCGGCCACGTCGCCTACCTGGAGCAGGCCCACAAGCTGGGAGACCGCCTGATCGTGGCGGTCAACGACGATGCCTCCATCGCCCGCCTCAAGGGGCCCAAACGGCCTATCAACCCCCTGGTGCGGCGCATGCAGGTGCTTGCCGGCTTGGGCGCCGTGGACTGGGTGGTGCCCTTCGCCGAGGACACCCCCCAGCGGTTGATCGAGGCGGTGCTGCCCGATGTGCTGGTCAAGGGCGGGGACTACCGTCCCGAGCAGATCGCCGGTGGTGAGGCGGTTCGCGAGGCCGGCGGCGAGGTCCGGGTGCTAGGCTTCGAGGATGGGGTCTCCACCACGGCCATGATCTCCACCATCCTCGACCGCGAGGCCTGATGGGCTGGCCGCGCTGGCTCTACTCGGTGGCCCTTGTCGGACTTTCTCCTCTTGTCTGGCGACGTCTTCACCGTGAGCATGCGCTCACTCACCACCGGGCGCTGCGTCTGGGCCACATTCCCGCTACGCCTCTCGGGGAGCGGATGCTGTGGCTGCACTGCGCCTCGGTGGGCGAGGTCCAGGCGGCCCGCCCGCTGATCGAGGCGCTGCTCGAGCGCTACCCCGGGCATCGACTGACCGTCACCACCATGACCGTCACCGGGGCCGAGCGGGTCCGGGCGCTGGCCGAGGCGCGACCCGACAGGCGCCTGGTTCACCACTTCGTGCCGCTGGATTTCCCCCGCGCCGCGGCGCGCTTCGTCGAGCGGCTGCGGCCAGAGCTGGCGCTGTTCTTCGAGACCGAACTCTGGCCCAACCTGCTGCATGCCTGCCGACGCCGCGGCGTGCCGGTTCTGGTGGTCAATGGTCGGCTCTCCCCCCGAGCTTACCGGGGCTATCGACGCTTGCGTCCCCTGATGCGCGAGGCCCTGGGCTGTGTCGACTGGCTCACCGCCAAGTCCGAGGCCGATGCCGAACGCTTCAAGGCGCTGGGGATGGACCCGGCAAATACCACGGTGGTGGGGTCGCTGAAATTCGATTTCTCCATCGATGACGGCGCTTACGAGGTGAGTGAGCGCTTGCGTACCGGATTCGGTTCGCGGCCGGTCTGGGTGGCCGGCTCGACCCACGAAGGCGAGGAGGAGCAGCTTCTGGCCGCCCATCGGCGGCTTCTCGAACACCATCCTGGTGTCCTGCTGATCCTGGTGCCGCGTCATCCGCGCCGCTTCGATGCCGTGGCGGCGCTGTGCGAGCAGCAAGGGTTCCGACTGGCACGCCGCTCCCTGGGTGAGTGGCCCGATGCTCATCACGGCGTCTATCTGGGCGATACCATGGGTGAACTCTCGACGTTATACGGCGCCGGCGACATCGCTTTCGTTGGCGGCAGCCTGGTACCCGTCGGCGGGCATAACCTGCTGGAGCCCCTTAGCCTCGGCGTCCCGGTCATCACCGGGCCCGCCCTTGCCAACTTCGAGGATGTGGCCGATGTCCTTCGCCAGGCCGATGCCCTGGTGGAGGTGGCCGACGGTGCCGTCCTCGCCGAGGCCCTGGTTCGACTGTTCGAGGACGAGGACGAGCGGTGCCGGCTTGTTGATGTGGGCCGCGCCGTAGTGACGGCCAACCGGGGGGCGCTTGAGCGGACGCTGGCGGCCATCCAGCGCTTTTTCCCGCAGAGCTGACGGCCTAAGCCTCGGGTGTGAAATGGCCCCCGAAATTCGGACCAGGCGCTACCCTCGGACCAGAGCGACCGGACGGCAGCGCCTCTCTGAAGGCGCTGCCGGGTTGGCATACCAGGATTCAGGGCTTGCTGGTTTCGTGGCCGATCACGCCGCCGACGGCGGCCCCGCCCACGGTGCCGATGGCGCTGCCGCCAGTGAGTACGGAGCCACCCACGGCGCCGGCGCCTGCACCAATGGCGGTGTTCCTGTCCTGGCGCGACATGCCGGAACATGCCGTCAGGCTCAGCAGCACGGCTGAAATGGCAAGACTCGTAACAAGGAACTTGAGGGGTTTCATGAGGGTGTCACTCGGAGTGAGAGGTAGTGCTTGCAGCGGAAGGAACCCATGGCGCGGTGCTGCTGCCGGTCACCAATAACATCAGGATAGCACCCGCAAGGGGCGCTTTCCGTCTGATATCGCACACAATGGCTTGAAGCGTCTGTTTCAACGCAGCCCAAGCACCGATAGCACGAAGAGAACGATGACCACCGCCCCCACGATCCAGACGATATTGTTCATAGGTTTCTCCTTTGGCGGATGTGACGCGGTATCGGGCTGATATCTGTTCGTCATATCCATTTTTGAGTATATATGGCATGGGCCCGTTGTCATCCGTGCGTTGGCGGACATAGCGGGAAGCCTGCAACGATGGCGGTTGTCCATCAGTCCAGGGTGAGTCGTTCCACGCCACTAACCGAGCCGAGCAGCAGCACGTCTGCCCCTCGAGTGGCGAAGAGGCCGTTGGTGACCACCCCGACGATGCCGTTCAGGCGTGCTTCCATGTCGACCGGGTCATCGATCATGAAGTCGAAGCAGTCGATGATCTGGTTGCCGTTGTCGGTGACCAGGCCTTGACGATAGACGGGATCGGCACCGAGCTTGACCAGCTCTCGTGCGACATAGGAGCGCGCCATGGGGATCACCTCGATCGGCAGCGGAAACCGCCCCAGCCGCTCGACCCGTTTCGAGGCATCAGCGATACAGATGAAACGCGTGCTGCAGGCGGCAACGATCTTCTCCCGGGTCAGGGCCGCACCGCCGCCCTTGATCATCTGTAAGTGAGCATTCACTTCGTCGGCCCCGTCGATATAGAAGGGTAGGCGACCGACGCTGTTGAGCTCGAAGACCTCGATGCCGTGTCCGCGCAGACGCTCGGCACTGGCCTCGGAGCTGGCTACGGCGCCCTGAAAGTCGTCACGCAGGGCCGCCAGCCGGTCGATGAACCGATTGGCCGTGGAGCCTGTGCCGATGCCGAGGATGGTATCGCGTTCCAGCCGCGGCATGATTTCGACGATGGCGGCTGCCGCCACGGCGTCCTTGAGTTCGTCCTGGGTCATGGGGTGCTCGCTGGTTGATGGACGGACGCCATTATAGAGCAGTGATGGATCCCTGCCGATGCCGGCTGGACTCGGGGCCACCACAATGCTACCAATAGGGGTTCTCTGCGGTGCAACATAGATCGCTGCGCTGCTCGCGTTACTCCCTCGGGACATCAGGATGCTCGAATCAACCGTCAAGAAGATACTCCAGGCCCGCGTCTATGAAGCGGCCGTGGAAACCCCCATCTCGCCTGCGCCCTTCCTCTCCCGGCGATTCAACAACCAGATCCTGATCAAGCGCGAGGACCTGCAACCGGTCTTTTCCTTCAAGATTCGCGGCGCCTACAACAAGATGGCGCAGCTCAGCGAGGCGCAGAAGGCCAAGGGCGTGATCGCGGCGTCGGCGGGTAACCATGCCCAGGGGTTGGCCATGGCGGCAAGGCAGATGGGCGTCAAGGCGGTAATCGTGATGCCGCGGATCACGCCGGAGATCAAGGTCCAGGCGGTCCGTGCCCGCGGCGCCCGGGTAGTGCTCAAGGGGGATGCCTTCGCCGAGGCGGCCGTCCATGCCCAGGAATTGATCAAGGAACACGGCTATACCTATATCCCGCCCTTCGACGACATCGACGTCATCGCCGGGCAAGGCACCATCGCCATGGAGATACTGCATCAGCACAGTGGTCCCATCGATGCCATCTTCGTGCCCGTGGGCGGCGGTGGTCTGCTGGCCGGCATGCTGGCCTACATCAAGTATTTGCGCCCGGAGATCAAGGTGATTGGGGTGGAATCCGAGGATAGCGCTTGTCTCAAGGCCGCGCTCGAGGCGGGTGAACGGGTGGTGCTCGACCAAGTCGGCGTCTTCGCCGAGGGGGTGGCCGTGGCGCAGATCGGCGAGGTGCCCTTCTCGATCATCCAGGACCTCGTCGACGACGTCATTACCGTCAATACCGACGAGATGTGTGCCGCGGTGAAGGATATCTTCGAGGATACCCGCGCCGTTTCCGAGACCTCGGGTGCCTTGTCGCTGGCCGGTCTGAAGAAATATATTCAGCAGACCGGGGCCGAGGGCCAGACCCTGCTCTGTATCAATTCCGGGGCGAACACCAACTTCGACCGCCTCCAGCACATCGCCGAGCGCACCGAACTGGGTGAACAGCGCGAGGCAATCCTGGCGGTGACGATTCCGGAAAAACCCGGTAGTTTCAAAAGGTTCTGCAAGACCATCGGCAAGCGGATGGTCACCGAGTTCAACTACCGTTATGCCGATCCCGATAACGCCCATATCTTCGTCGGCGTCCAGGTCAAGCCCGGCGGCGAGGATCGTCAGGCGGTGATCGGCAAGTTGACGGATGGGGGCTACCCGGTGGAGGATCTGACCGACAATGAACTTGCCAAGTTGCATATTCGTCACCTGGGCGGCGGCCGCGCCAGGGAACACTTCGACGAGGAAGTCTATCGCTTCGAGTTTCCGGAACGCCCGGGCGCGCTGATGAACTTCCTGACCCACCTGCCCCAGGACTGGAACATCTCGCTGTTCCATTATCGCAATCATGGGGCGGCCTACGGCCGAGTGCTCGTGGGCATGCAGGTACCCAACGGCGACCGCGCCCATGTCGAGGAGTATTTCGACGAGATCGGCTATCGCTACTGGAAGGAAACCGACAATCCGGCCTATCGCCTCTTCATGGCCTGATCCCCTGCCGCATTGTTCGAGGTGAACGCGGACTTACCGTCGGGCCTAGCGCCGTCGAGTGTTTAAAAATGTAACTCGCCTGGGTATTAGGTTGTCCTGATGCCGGTACTGGCCCTATAGTTGCGTCGTTGCCGATGCCCGCTGGCAGTGGAGGCGACACGACAAGACGTTTTCGACGAGTTTTCTCCCGACCCTCGTGGTCGAGTCTCCCATGGAGTCGACAATGAAGCGCAAGCCCGATCTGGTCATGGCATTGGTGTTGATCTTCGGCATTGGTGTGGTGGCAACCGGCTATGCCCAGGCGCTGGCAGGAGGCTAGCCCGAAAGCGGTGATTCAGCCGTCGAGGCAGGATCATGATCCGACCGTTTTCCGAACGGGTCGATGCCCACCGCATCGGCCCGTTCCTGTTTCCGGCGTTCAGCCTCGGGGACGGATCACTGCCCGGTCGGTGACGATGGTGTCCAGCGGCACGTCCCAGGGTTGCGCCGGCAGTCGCTCGACACCCTGGCAATCGTGAGCGAGGCCGATCAAGCGTGGCCTGGGTCTGTGCTGCCGGCTGAATGCCAGGGTGCGATCATAGAAGCCGCCGCCCATACCGATGCGCCGGCCGGCGCCATCGAAGCCCACCAGAGGCAACAGGATCAGGTCCAGCGCCCAGGCCGGGCAGCGGTGAGCCCGATGAGCGCCATGGCAGGTGTCGGGTTCAGGAATGCCGAAGCGGTTGACCACCATGGGTGTGTCGGCATGGTAATGGACGAACCAGAGCGAATTGCGTGACAGCGGGCGCAGCACCGGCAGATGGATGCGGACATTACGCCGGCGCAACCAGGGCAGCAGAGGTGTGGGGTCGATTTCACCGTCGTTGGGCAGGTAGAGGGCGACACGGCGGGCGCGCTGAAGCTCCGGCAGTTGCCTGAGGTGTCGGCACAGGCGGCGTGCGGCCTCTTGACGCTCGCTCGGCGTCAGGGCACGGCGACGATTACGCAGCGCACGGCGAAGGGCGCGACGCGAGTCATCGTGTGAAGTGGGAGCGGCAGTATCCTGCATGGTCGTCATGTCGGATGAGGTTCCCCAGAGTGCCGCTGTCGTTCTGGCCCTGAACCCAGTGGTTCAAGGTGGGTGGCCGCAGCCGAACCGTCAGGCTTTCCGTCGCACGGACATGCACACAGGCTCGGCTAGCATATGGCCCCCTGGGTAATGCGCATAGGCTCGAGGGACGATAACGACTGGCAAACACCCCAGGGAACACCTTCATCCTAACAGAGCAATGGGTGAGGCCAAAGAGGAGATGGCGAGTCAGCGACCCGACATGTCGACCAATGCCTGATCTAGGCGAGTACTGAGCTGGCTGAGAGTCTCCTCGCCGTCACGCTGGGCGTCGAGGGCCTCGAGCAGCTCATGGGTTATGTTCAGTGCCGCCATGATGGCGATCTTCTCGGCGCCTAGTACCTTTCCCTGGGCGTGGATGCCATGCATCGCCCGGTCTAGGTAGCGTGCGGCGCGTTCGAGCTTGGCTTCCTCCTGTGGAGGACAGGCAACCACATAGCTGCCACCCAGTAGGGTGATTTCCTTGGTTTGGCGTGGGGCATCGGTCATGATGGGCTCCGGTTCGGTGCACACGGTCGGCGGCGATGGACGCGCCTTCGGGGGGTCCGATGCGTTAACATCCGTGCAGAATACCATTCGATCCTCACTATAAGAGAGCTTTTCTCGGGCGGTCAATCTGTCCGCTAGACCGGAACGCCCGGCAGGCTCGGTTCCCCCAAGGTGTTGTCATGTCATTGATCAACGAACGCCAGGATTTTTCATCCATCGCCGACCTCTTCCTGCTGCACGGTAGCATGCAGTCGCCCGCCTTTCTCGATGGTCGACTCTGCGCCGGCCTGGCCTTGCAGGATCTGCCGGCCGACGCCTGGCTGGAGCAGGTTTGCCTCTCCCTGGGAGTCGATGTGCCCCGGGATGAGGACAGCGCCGAGCGTTTCCTGGCCTGGCGGCGCCAGACCCTGGACGCCCTGGCGGCCGCGGAACTCGACTTCGAGCCCCTGCTGCCGGATGAGCTCTTCTCTCTCGCCGAGCGCGCTCAGGGCCTCAAGGAGTGGACCCAGGGGTTTCTCGAGGTCGTCGAGGATGCCGGTGACGCCCCGCGACGGGGGTGGTCGTCTGCGTTGCGCGAGGCGCTGGAGGACCTTGAGGGGCTCGCCGGGATGGAGGCCGATCTCGATGACAGCTCCGAGAACGAGAACGACCTCTTCGCTCTGACCGAGCATGCGCGTCTGGCCGCCATGCTGCTCTATACCGAACAGCATCCCGGCATGCCCCGGGTCGAGAAAGACGAGGACGATATCCGCCACTGATGCCGGTCGATAGCTTCCCTTTCCCAGGAGTCGCGATGCTTCCCGAGATTCTTCCCCGTCCCGAGCCGATCACCAACGCCGACTACCACAGTCGCCGCAGGGCGTTGATGGCGTCCCTGCCGGAAGACAGCGCCGTGCTGTTGCCGGGCGCCGGCCTGATTCCCCGCTCTCGGGACAGTGACTTTGCCTTTCGCCAGGACAGCGATTTCCATTACCTGACCGGCTTTTCCGAGCCCGATGCCCTCCTGGTGTTGTTGCCGGGGCGGGATGAGGGGGAAAGCGTGCTCTTCTGCCAGGATCGCGACCCCGACATGGAGGCCTGGACCGGTATTCGCCTAGGTGCCGAGGGGGCGGTGCGAGAGCATGGTGTCGACCAGGCCTTCGAGAATCATGAACGCGACCAGCGCCTTCTCGACCTGCTCGACGGCCGGTGTCATCTTTATCTGCCCCTGGCGAACGCCGAGGCCCTGGCCCTGGCCGACGACTGTCGGGCACGTCTTGCGGGCCGAGCGAGACGCGGGGCGCCATCTCCCGGGGTGTTCGCCGATTTGGCCCCGCTGCTCCACGCACAGCGCCAGATCAAGAGCGAGGCGGAACGGGTGTTGCTGCGCCATGCCGCCGAGATCTCGGCACGCGCCCATGTCCGTGCCATGCGGGCGGCGCGGCCGGGGCTCGCCGAGTATCACCTACAGGCCGAGCTGGAGCACGAGTTCCAGTGGCAGGGCGGCAGCGGGCCTGCCTATGCCAGCATCGTCGGGGGTGGTGCCAATGCCTGTGTGCTGCACTACATCGAGAATCGGGATGTCCTGCGTGACGGCGACCTGGTGCTGATCGATGCCGGGGCCGAGTTCGATCTCTATGCCGGCGATATCACCCGCACCTTCCCGGTCAACGGCCGGTTCAGCGAGCCCCAGCGTGCCCTCTACGAGGTGGTGCTGGCGGTCCAGGAGCGTGCCGTCGCCGCGATCCGACCCGGGGCGACGCTGGTCGAGATCCACGAAGGGGTGGTACGAGGTCTCACCGAGGGCCTGATCGGCCTGGGCCTGCTGGAAGGCGAGGCCCAGGCCCGCATCGACGACGAGGGGTATCGTCGCTTCTATCTGCACTCCACCTCCCACTGGCTGGGACTCGATGTGCATGACGTGGGCAGCTATCGCTACGACGGCCAGCCGCGGCGCCTGGAACCGGGCATGGTGCTGACCGTCGAGCCGGGACTCTACATTCCCCGCGACGAGGATATTCCCGAGGCCTTCCGCGGTATCGGCATCCGTATCGAGGATGACGTGGTGGTCACCCCGGAGGGGCACGAGGTTCTCACGGCCTCGGTGCCCAAGCGGGTGGTGGATATCGAGGCGTTGATGGCCGGACAATGATCCGTAAAAGTGACGGCTTCATGCCGTTATCCCATGCACCAGAGTGCCGGAGGCGTCGATGATCGCGAAAGACGGACATCCTGTGGATATCGCCATCATCGGCGGTGGTCTGGTAGGTGCCAGCCTGGGTGCTGCCCTGGCGCCCTTGATCGAACAGCAGGGACTCTCGGTGGCGGTGATCGAGGCCGCCCCCCTGCTGGACCAGGCGGCCACGACCTGGCAGCCCAGTTTCGATGCCCGGGCCAGCGCCATCGCCGAAGGCTCGGCACGGCACTTCGCGGCCATGGGGCTCTGGGAGGCCATGGCCGAAGAGGCAACGCCGATCCGGCAGATCCACATCAGTGAACAGGGGCGTTTCGGCGCGACACGCCTGCGCCACGATGACCTCGGGGTGGAGGCCCTGGGGCATGTCATCCCCAATGCCTGGATGGGCCGTGTGCTTCATCGCCGGCTGGCCGAGCTGCCCCTGGAATGGCATTGCCCGTCGCGGGTCGAGACCATCGAGCCCATGGCGGGCGGCCATCGACTGGGCCTCTCCGATGGCAGCCATCTCGAGGCCGGATTGACGGTGCTGGCCGATGGGGGGCGCTCCGGTCTCAAGGAGCGCCTGGGTATCGAGAGCCGGGAGTCCCCCTATGGGCAGGTGGCGGTGATCGCCA
Organism: Halomonas sp.; assembly: GCA_024636705.1. Taxonomy (GTDB): domain Bacteria; phylum Pseudomonadota; class Gammaproteobacteria; order Pseudomonadales; family Halomonadaceae; genus Halomonas. Next base: position 53,833 of record JAGXGN010000061.1, on the reverse strand, counting down.
GCGTGGCGACGAGCCTGCCCCATGATGGCCTGGCCTGGGAACGCTTCACCTCGCAAGGCCCCATGGCGCTGCTGCCATTGAAAGGGCAGGCCATGGAGCTGATCTGGACCCATGTCGCCGGACAGGAGACCCGACGGATGGCACTTTCCGATGGCGACTTCCTGGCCGAGCTCCAGGCGGCCTTCGGCGACCGGGCCGGACGCTTCAGGCGGGTCGGTACCCGCCATGCCTATCCGCTGTCGCTGATCACGGCGCGGGAATTCGTCCGCCCGGGGCTTGCCGTGCTGGGCAATGCCGCTCATTCCCTGCATCCAGTGGCCGGCCAGGGCTTCAATCTGGCCCTGCGCGGTGTCATGGATCTGGTCGCGGCCATCGAGGCCGGCCAAGCACATGGCGACAGCCCGGGGGAGATGACTGTGCTGGAGGATTTCGAGGCCCGCCGTCGGCCGGATCGTCGCAACGTGATCCGTTTCAGCGACGGCCTGATCCGTCTCTTCGGGATCGACAATGTCCTGCTCTCTCGCGCCCGGGCCGCCGGGCTCGTGGGACTCAACCTGGCAGGGCCACTGCGGCGGACCCTGGCCCGGCGTGCCATGGGCCTTGAGCGGTAGCCGAGCAAGGCCCATGGCGATCAGCCGTCCCGTCGGCTCAATACATTCAATGCCTTGAGCAGATTGAGCGCCTCTCCGAGCTGGTAGTCCTCACGCAGTCGCTCGCTGGTCTCGCTGTCTTCCCGAGGATCCTCGGAGGAGAGCAGATGGCCCTCGAGGTCGGCCTCGCGCACCTGCCGGCTGGACTCGGCGACCTCCAGGCGCCCCCTCACCACCTGGACATCGGGCTCGATGCCCTGGGCCTGGATCGACCGCCCTCCCGGGGTGAAGTAGAGCGCGGTGGTCAGCTTGAGGCCCTCGCCATTGCCCAGCGGCATAATCTGCTGCACGGAGCCCTTGCCGAAGCTCTCGGTACCCATCACCACGCCGCGGCGCTGGTCCTGCAGGGCCCCGGCGACGATCTCCGCTGCCGAGGCGCTACCGCCGTTGATAAGCACCACCAGCGGAGTCTCGGGCGCGGCAGTTTCCCGACTGGCCGAGAAGCGCATCGCGGAATCCGGCAGACGCCCCTCGGTGTAGACGATGAGTCCCTCGTCGAGGAAGGCGTCGGCCACGGCCACGGCGGCCTGCAGCACCCCGCCGGGGTTGTTGCGCAGGTCTAGCACCAGGCCGTTGAGGGCCCCATCACGCTCCAGGTTGGTAATGGCACTGCGGACCTGGTCGCCAGTGCGGCTCTGGAACTGGCTGATCCTGAGGTAGCCGTAGCCGGGTTCGAGCAGCTCACTTCGCACGCTCCGGGTACGGATGACCTCCCGGGTCAGGGTGAAGGAACGTGGGGTTTCCTCTCCCTGGCGCATGATGGTGAGCCGGATGTCCGACCCCGGCTCACCGCGCATCAAGTTGACCGCATCCTGGAGTGAAAGCCGCTCGGTGGGGGTGTCGTCGATGCGCAGGATCACGTCCCTGGCCTGCAGGCCGGCGCGGGAGGCCGGGGTGTCATCGATGGGGGTGATCACCGTGATTTGCCCGTCCTGCAGGCCGACTTCGATGCCCACTCCGCCGAACTCGCCCTCGGTGGATTCGCGCAGGCTCTGGAATTCCTCCTGGTCGAGGTAGGCCGAATGGGGGTCGAGCTCTCTGAGCATGCCACGCATGGCGTTGCGCAGCAGGGTGCCGTCCTCGACTTCCTCGACGTAGGCGCGCTTGATGCGCTCGAAGACCTCGGCGAAGATCTGGATGTCTTCCACCGGCAGGTCGTTATCCCCGTTGCTGGCCACCGAGGACAGCGGCAAGGCCAGCAGGACGAGAGTCGAGAGGGTCGCGATCAGCCGCCGTGGCATCATCGCAGGGTCGATGGGACTTGGAAGCATGCGATCTCCGCTGTTCCGGGACGGGGAAGCCAGCATAGCCCGTGGCACGGCCCCGGGGAAGGGGGCGCTCATCGCGCGGCCATCCAGGACTGAGGATCGATGGGATCTCCCCCGCGGCGCACCTCGAAGTAGAGGGCCGCGCGCGGCTGCCCACCGCTCGCCCCCACCGCTCCCAGGGGGTCCCCGCGGGACACGGCCTGCCCCACCCGGGCCTCGAATTGCTGTAAGTGGGCATACAGGGTCATGACCTGGTCCCCGTGGTCGACGATCAGCAGGTTGCCGAAGCCACGCATCCAGTCGGCGAAGACCACTCGCCCGGCATGGACCGCCTGGACGGGACTGCCCTCGGCGGCATCGATGAGGATGCCATTGCGGTGGACCCCATCACCTCGCCCATAACCCGAGACGATGGCACCCTGCACCGGCCAGGGCAGCTCGCCCTGGGTCCGTTCGATGGCCGTGGAAGGGGGCGGACGCTGCAGCCGGGCGACTTCTTCCTGGATTCGACTCAGTAGCGCCTCGGCGTTGGCGCGGTCCTGGGCTAGGGCCCCCATCCTGGCCTGCTCGCTAGCATAGCGACTGTCGAGCTCGCCGACGATGGCGGCCCGCTCGGCCATCTGCCGGGAGAGCTCGGTACTTCGAGCGGCCAGCTCGTTGGCCAGGGCGTCCAGGCGGTCGCCGCGTGCCTCGAGTTCCCGGCGGTTGTCGGCCAGGGCACGGTCGAGTCGGGCGATCTCGTCCAGCCGGGCGTTGCGGGCCCGGGCCAGGTGGTTGAGATACTGCTGGAGCCGGTCGAGGCGGGCGGGGTCGTCCTGATTGAGCAGCAGCTTCAGTTGGGGCGTGAGGCCCAGGCGATAGAGGGCGTCGAGCTGGGCGCCGAGGGCATCGAGCTGGTCATCGCGTTCCGTCTCGAGGCGTTCGCCGGCGGCTTCGAGGGTGGCGACCTCGTCACCGAGCGCCCGCCGCTCGGCCTGGAGGGTGTCGAGGCGACGGTGGGTCTCGGCAAGCGAAGTTTCCACTTCCCGCAGCGCCGTGTCTGCCTCGTCACGGGCCTCGCGAGTGGTGGAGAGGCGGCTGGACAACGCCTGGATGTCCTCGCCGATGGCATCGAGCCGTTCCCGGGCGGCCTCTTCACTTTCCCCGAGCTGGGCCTGCAGCGGCGGGGAGAGCGAGAGGGCCAGCAGGATGGCTAGTGCGATGGGGCTTCTTGCCATTCCCCGCCCCTCTCTTGGCGACATGCTCAGGCTCGGCAATGTGCTCAGGCTCGGCAACGTGCTCAGGTGAAATCGATCAGCGCCCGGCCACTCATCTCCTCGGGAATCGGCTGATTCATCATGGTCAGCAGCGTCGGGGCGATGTCACAGAGGCGGCCATCATCGACTAGCCTGGCCTGACGCTCACCGACATAGACCAGTGGCACGCTGAAGGTGGTGTGGGCCGTCTGCGGCTCACCGGTCTGCGGATTGACCATCTGCTCGGCGTTGCCGTGATCGGCGGTGACCAGGCAGGCGCCCCTGGCACGTTCGATGGCCTCGATTACCCGGCCTAGGCTGTGGTCGACGGTCTCGATGGCCTTGACGGCGGCATCGAAGTCGCCGCTATGGCCGACCATGTCGCCGTTGGCGTAGTTGCAGACGACCAGGTCGAACCGGCCGGAATCGATGGCCTCCACCAGTCGGTCGGTGACTTCCTCGGCGCTCATCTCTGGCTTCTCGTCGTAGGTCTTCACCTCCTGGGGCGAGGGCACCAGGATACGGGTCTCGCCCTGGTACTCGGCCTCACGGCCGCCGGAGAAGAAGAAGGTGACATGGGCATATTTCTCCGTCTCGGCGATGCGCAGCTGGGTCAGGCCTCGGGTCTCCATCACCTCGCCCAGGGTGTTGTGCAGCTTCGCTGGGGGGAAGGCGGCCGTGGCGGGGATGTCGGCGGCATACCGGGTCAGCATCACCAGGCCGTCGGCGGCGAGTCGCGGTCTCGCTCGGCGCGTGAAGCCGCTGAAACCGTCCTCGGTGAAGGCGCGGGTCAGCTCTCGGGCGCGGTCCGCACGGAAGTTCATGAAGATGGCGGCATCGCCATCCTCCATGCGAACCGCAGTGCCAGCGGGGCGAATGCTGGTGGCGCTGACGAACTCGTCGTTCTCGCCGCGTTCGTAGGCGTCGCGCAGCCCGTCCTCGGCGCTGGCGACCTCGAACTCGCCTTCGCCCTCGGTGACCAGGTGATAGGCCTTCTCGACGCGGTCCCAGCGATTGTCGCGGTCCATGGCGAAGTAGCGGCCGATGATCGAGGCCACGAAGCCGTTCTCGGCGCCGAACAGCCCTGCCAGACAAGCATTGGCACGCTCGATGGAGGCCTTGGCACTGCGCGGCGGCATGTCGCGGCCGTCGAGGAAGGCATGCAGGTAGAGACGTGTCGCGCCGCGACGGGCCGCCAGCTCGGCCATGGCCATGAAGTGGCCTTCGTGGCTGTGAACGCCGCCCGGCGAGAGCAAGCCGAGCAGATGCACCGCCTTGCCCTGGGCCACGGCGGCGTCGATGGGGGTGGTGAGCTCGGTGATGGCGTCCAGGTCGCCGTCCTCGATGGCCTTGGTGATCCGGGTGAAGTCCTGGTAGACGATACGACCGGCCCCGAGGTTCATGTGTCCGACCTCCGAGTTGCCCATCTGCCCGTCCGGCAGGCCCACATGGCGACCGTCGGTGTGGATCAGGGTGCTGGGGTGTTCCTGCTTGAGGCGATCCATCACCGGTGTGCGGGCCGCCTCGACGGCATTGTGGGCGGCATCCGGGTTGTGGCCATAGCCATCCAGGATGATCAGGGCCACGGGACGGGGCGTCGAAACATCGCTCATGGGTGGGCTTCCTCGTTCGTTGGCGACCCGAGGCTCTTCAGGGTCGCGACTCGTCGCATGTTGCGGCATCATAACGCAGGGTGGTGGCGAGCGTCATGGTGGCCGGTCTGTTCCGCCGCCGTCTTGGTGTATACTGGGCGCCGCTCAACGGCGTGGTGGCCTGATGAGCGTCGTCCTTCATCCATCGTGCACCGAGAAATCCTGCACCGCGACATAAGTGTTCCAGACCCATGATCGATCAGCTGTTTGAATTCGTGCAGAATCACCCCTTGCTGGTGGCCGCCTTCCTGATGGTGTTGTTCGCCTGGATCTTCTACGAGCTTCGCAACAGCGGGGCCAGCGGTGTGAACGCCAGCGAAGCGACCCAACTGATCAATCGCGAGGATGCCGTGGTGGTCGACATTCGCGAGGCCAATGATTTCAAGGCCGGGCATATCGCGGGGGCGCGCAACATCCCTCAGAGCAAGCTCGATGTCCGCATGACCGAGCTCAACAAGGTCAAGGACAAGCCGATCATCGTGGTCTGCAAGCATGGCCAGAGCTCCGGTGCGGCCATGGGCAAGCTGACCAAGGGCGGTTTCGAGCGGGTGGTCAAACTCAAGGGTGGCATCACCCAGTGGCAGACCGATGGCATGCCCGTGGTCAAGAAGTAACCACGCCAATTCCCATTTCGTTCATCGTTTCAAAGGATCTTTCCCATGGCGGAAGACAACAATCAGAACGCCGGCGCTGGCGCCGGCAACCAGCCCGCTGGCGAGCAGGAAAAACCCAAGCTCCAGTTCGCCGTACAGCGCATCTATGTCAAGGACATCTCCTTCGAGGCCCCCAACTCGCCGGCGGTGTTCCAGCAACCCTTCAAGCCCAAGGTCAATCTCGATCTGAACACCAGCAGCCAGCAGGTGCAGGAAGGCCTCTTCGAGGTGGTGGTCAAGGTCACCGCTCAGGTCAACCACAGCGAGGAAGGCACGACCTCCTCCCTGGCCGAGATCCAGCAGGCCGGCCTGTTCAAGATCAGCGGCATCGAAGGCGAGCAGCTCGATCATACCCTGGGCGCCTTCTGCCCCAATGTGCTCTTCCCCTATGCCCGTGAGTGCATCGACAACCTGGTCAATCGTGGTGGCTTCCCGCCCCTGATGCTGGCGCCGGTCAACTTCGAGGCGATCTATGCCCAGAGGAAGAAGCGCCAGGCCGAGCAGCAGGGCGCCCAGACGACCCAGTGAGGCTGCCGTCGTGGCCATGAAACTGCCGCGGGTCCATGTCGCCGCCGACTTCATCGTCGGCGGCGACCTCGTTCTGCCGGAGGGTCCCGCTCATCACCTTTCGCGTGTCCTGCGCCTCGGCGAGGGAGACCGCCTCCGCCTGTTCGATGGCGACGGGCATGAGGCGGCCGCGGTATTGGTCGCCATCGGGCGCAAGCGGGTGGTGGCACGCATCGAGGCCGTCGAGGCGGGCCGGGGCGAGTCTCCCCTGGCCGTGCATCTGGGCCAGGCGATCTCCAAGGGAGATCGCATGGACTACGCCATCCAGAAGGCCGTGGAACTGGGCGTGGCGGCGATCACTCCGCTCTACACCGAGCAGGGTGACGTGCGCCTCAAGGGCGAGCGCGAGGCGAAGAAGCTCGCCCACTGGCAGGCGGTGGCCGCGAGCGCCTGCGAGCAGTGCGGTCGCGCCACCCTGCCGCCCGTCCATCCTGCGCGTCGGCTTTCCGACTGGTTGACCGAGCGCCATGAGCCCCTGCGGCTGGTATTGCATCCCGCCACGCCCGGTAGCCTGGAAGGTTTCGAGCTTCCCCCATCGGTGGCCCTGCTGATCGGCCCCGAGGGTGGCCTGTCCGATGCCGAAGTCGAGGCGGCCCGGGCATCGGGTTTCGTCGCGCTGAGCCTGGGCCCGCGCATCCTGCGCACCGAGACGGCCCCGGTGGTGGCGCTGTCGTTGTTGCAGTACCGTTTCGGGGATCTCTGAGCCGGCTTCACCTGCCGGCGGTGCCCCCGCATACTGTCATCATCGATCTCACCATTCCCTTGCCTGTGCTGGGAGCTCCCATGTCTGACTCGCCCGACCGCCGTACCCCGCGCCCCGCTGCGCCTCGTGCTTCCGTTACACGGAATTTTCCTGCCCTGAGGGTCGAGGTGGGCGAGGTGGCCTACCTCGAGGTCGTGACCGTCAACGACACCGGCGCCTTCCTCGACTGGGGCCACCCCAGGGATCTGCTGCTGCCCTACGGGGAACAGCATTTTCGCCCCAGTGTCGGCAAGCGGGTGCTGGTGAAGGTCTACGAGGACCAGCAGGGTCGGCCGGTGGCCTCACAGCGACTCGACCGCTTCCTGGAAGATGAAGCCGTGGGCCTCTCGGCGGGGGAGGAGGTCGCCCTAGTGGTCGCCGACCCCACGGATCTTGGCTTCAAGGTGGTGGTGAATCATCGTTTCTGGGGGCTGCTCTATCAGGATGACGTGACCCGGCCGCTGCGCCGTGGTCAGCGCCTCGGCGGCCATGTGAAGCGTCTGCGCGACGACCGGCGCCTGGATATTGCCCTCCTGCCGCCGGGGCCTGCACGCCTGGATGTCGTCGGCGAGGAGATCCTCAGGACGCTGCGCGAGAGCGGCGGTTACCTGCCGTTGTCGGACAAGAGTTCGCCCGCCGAGATCAAGGCGCGGCTGAGGATCAGCAAGAGCGCCTTCAAGCAGGCCATCGGCCGACTCTACAAGCAGGGACACATCACCCTGGAACCGACCGGCATCCGTCTGGCGACCTGAGCTCGAGGCGCTGACCCCGGGATGGGTTCTGGTCCGGTGCCTTGGTGTTGTCGCGGCCCCTGCGGCATACTGCGGTTCTTTCCCCCATGTCCCGGCCGGAACACGAATCGATGAGCGAACGCATGCTGAAGGTCGGTGTGGTGATGGATTCCATCGCCGACATCGCCTACAAGAAGGACACCTCCATGGCCATGCTCTGGGCCGCCCGGGATCGCGGGTGGGCACTGCATTACCTGGAGCAGGGAGACCTCTTCCTGCGCGATGGCAGGGCCTTCGGCCGGATGCGCGAGCTTGAGGTGCATCGCGACTCGACCCACTGGTTCGACCTGGGCGACCCCACCGCCCGCCCCCTGGCGGAGCTGGACGTGATCCTCATGCGCAAGGACCCGCCGGTGGATGCCCACTTCCTCAATGCCGTCTACCTGCTGGGCTTCGCCGAGCGCGAGGGTGTGCTGGTGGTCAACCCCACACAGGCGCTGCTCGAGTGCAACGAGAAGCTCTTCGCCCAGCAGTTCCCGCAGTGTTGTACGCCGACGGTGGTCTCCTGCAGCGAGCCGGTGCTGCGCGCCTTCCACGCCGAGCATGGCGACGTCATCTTCAAGCCGCTCGACGGCATGGGGGGCACTGGCATCTTTCATGTGCAGCCCGATGGTCGCAACCTGGGCGCGATCATCGAGATGCTCACCGAGCGCGGCGCCCGCCAGATCATGACCCAGCGGTACATTCCCGAGATCAGCGCCGGCGATACCCGTATCCTGCTGGTGGAGGGGGAGCCGGTGCCCTTCGGCCTCGCCCGGGTGCCCATGGCCGGCGAGACCCGTGGCAACCTGGCCGCCGGCGGTACCGGGGTCAGCCGCGAACTCACCGACCGGGATCGCTGGTTGATCGGCCAGGTGCAGCCCATGATCCGTGACAAGGGCTTGATGTTCGTGGGGCTGGATGTCATCGGTGACTTTATCACCGAGATCAATGTCACTAGCCCGACCTGCGTGCGTGAGATCGATGACCAGCGCGGCACCGACATCGGCGGCCTGTTGATGTAGGCGATCCGCCACCGTATCGATGCACGCGCTGCCTGACCGGCCGGGGTCCGCCATGTCCAGCACCTTCCACGATCCCATCCAGTATGCGCCGGTCACCCGTCCCTACCGTCGTTGGCTGGCCTGGTCACTGGCCCTGCTCCTGCACCTGGCGGTGATCGGCGTGGTGGGCAGCTGGCAGTTCGCCTCCTCCCCTGTCGAGCGTACCAGCCTCGGCGTGGTCCTGGTCAGTCGCCCGGCCGAGGCGTCTGTTGACGCCCAGGCGATCGCCGAGGCAGACCAGCAGGCCATGGGCGAGCAGCAGGAAGAGGCCCCGGCCGAGGCCCTGGCCGCTCCCATGGACGACCTGCCCGTCCTCCAGGAGACCGAGAGTGCGGTGGATCCAGCCACATCGGCCGAGCCCGAGACGGCGGCACGACGCGAACCCGACGCCGTGCCCGACGAGACCGCTCCGCCCGCCGCAGACGTTCCCAGCGATATCGATACCCAGCCCGAGCCACGTACCAGCGCCCCCCAGGCGGCACAGACACCGGCGGAACCGGCGGCAGCGGCCCCTTCGGCCTCGGGACGGGACTTGCTGGCCCAGGCCACCACCAGCATCCGCGAGCAGGGGCTGACGCCAGGAACCCTGGGTCCCCAGGGCGATGCCAGCCAGCAGGCGGCCCAGCGTGCCGCCGAGGCCCGTTACATCGATGACTGGACCCGCCGGGTCGAGGACTATGGCAACCGGGTTCACCCGGCTCCCCCTGACCTTCAAGGCCAGTTGCGGATCCGGGTAGTGATCGGTCGAGACGGCGAGCTTCGCCAGGTGGAGGTGGTACAATCGTCGGGACACGCCGAACTCGACCAGGCGGCACTGGAAACCGTGCGCGGTGCGGCGCCCTATCGTCCCTTCGACTCGGGCATGGGCCAGCTCGACAGCCTTTCCATCACCCGCATCTGGCGATTCGGCCAAGGCAATAATTACGGCGTGCGTTAGGACCGCCGAGGAGTCTCATGCAATCCATGCAAAGCTTCGGCTTGAAAAATCAGTTCCTCATGGCGATGCCGCACCTGGAAGATCCCAACTTCGCCGGCACCCTGAGTTACCTCTGCGACCATGACGAGAAGGGCACCATGGGCGTGATCGTCAATCGCCCGATGGAGCTGACCCTGGATGCCCTCTTCGAGCAGCTGGATCTGGACGGTAACGAGAGCCCTCACCGCAATGCCCCGGTCTATTTCGGCGGCCCGGTCCACAAGGATCGTGGCTTCATCCTGCACCGTGGCGACAGTGACGCCTGGGATTCGAGCATCCAGGTGACCGAGGACATCGCCCTGACCACCTCCATGGACATGCTCCAGGCCCTCGCCGTCGGCGAAGGGCCCGAGAAGTTCCTCGTCTGCCTGGGCTGCGCCGGGTGGGAATCCGGTCTGCTCGAGGTGGAGCTGGTGGAGAATGCCTGGCTCACCGTGGAGGGGCAGGCCGATATCCTCTTCGATACCCCGCCGGAACAGCGTCTGGGTGCCGCCGCCGGCATCCTGGGCGTGGATCTGAATCTGATGACCCGCGAGGCCGGGCATTCCTGATGGCCGAGGTGGGTCAGCGCCTGGTTATGGCCTTCGATTTCGGTACGCGGCGCATCGGTGTGGCGATAGGCAATGAGATGCTCGCCAGCGCTCGTCGGCTCGACCCCCTGGCCGCTCGCGATGGCATCCCCGATTGGCGGCAGGTCGCCCGCCTGGTGGAAGAATGGCACCCGGATCTTTTCGTGGTGGGTCTTCCCTTGGAACTCGACGGGACGGAGCAAGAGATCTGCGCCAGGGCACGCAAGTTCGGCAAGCGGCTGTTCGGCCGTTTCGGTATTCACTGCGAGATGGTCGACGAGCGCGGAACCACGCGGGAGGCCAAGGCCATCGCCCGCGAATCGGGAGTGTGGCGAGATTCACGCAAGAGTTATCGCGACGATGGCGTCGACGGCCTCGCCGCGGTGCTGATCCTCGAGGCCTTCTTCGCCGGAGCGGTGAAGAAGGCCTGACGCTCATGGCACCTCCCGGCGCCTGCCGCCAGGCGGCGCCTCTCGAGGGTTCCCGCCTCAGCCGGCGGCGGGACGCTCATACTGGCGGGTGATGTCATCCACCGTGATGCAGGTGAACTTCTCGAGGAAGAAGGCCAGGGTCGAGGGTTGATTGAAGGCCTCCTCGAAGCGCTCCTCCTGCTCGCCATGGCGCCGTGTGACACTGGCACGATAGGTATCGCCCGACTTGACCACCCGTACGCTGGCCTGTCGGTCGGCTTCCTGCTTCTCGACGACGAGCTCGTCCTCCCGATTGAGCAGCTCGCCGAGCTTCCTGCCGCCCTCGATCTCTTCGGGCGTGGCCCAGAGCTCCTGGTCACGGTCACCATAGCGGTAGAGGATGGCCACCAGTAAGGCGGAGAAGATCGTGCTGCTGAGCAGCCAGGTCAACTCCTCACCGGAGGGAGAACCGGCGAAGATGACCAGCAGCTGGAGCAATACACCGGCGGCGAGGGCGCCTGCCAGGGGTTGCCAGATGCGCGGATTCAGGAAGCCCTTGCCGAGGATGTAACCCCAGAGTCCGATGACCGCCACAATGCCGACAGCGACCTGTATCAGGGCGATAAAGGACCCGCCGCCGAGTATCAGGGCCAGAATGCCGATCAGGATCAAGGCGCTGTATAAGAGGGCCAGCAGGATATAGGATCGTTGCAGGTTCATGGGTAGGGTTCCTCAAGTATCGCCATCGTCGGCAAGGTGTCGTTGTTGTGTCTTTCCGCTCGTCCGGTCGCGACGCCATGCGAGAAGACGCTATGTCGTCGTTCATCCGTTGTTTAGGCCTTCATCATACGACATCGCCATCCGCCTAGGCCATGGTCGCAGAGATTGTGCTAGAAGGCAGGGTCATCCACCCCCAGTCGAGCCGGCACGAACCAGCGAACCGGGCGCAGGTCCTTCTCGACCAGATCATCGACCTCGAGCAGGGTGGCGAAGATCGCCATGCGCACGGGAATACCATTGTCGGTCTGGCGGAAGATGGCCAGCCGGGGATCGCCGTTGAGGTCCACGTCGAGGTCATTGGCACCGGGTCGGCTGTCCCTGGGCAGGGGGTGCATGACGATGGTGCTGTCGGAGCAGTGATCGTCGATGAAGGACCGATCCACGCTGAAGTCCCGGGACAGGGCGCCGAAGTTCTCGTTCATTTCCTCCGTGAAGCGCTCCCTCTGGATGCGGGTGGTGTAGACCACGTCGACATCAGAGAAGTCGCCGGCGAGGCTCTCGCGCTGCTCGACCCGGTGTCCGAGCGATTCCACCCTGTCGATCACCCGGCTCGGCATCTCCAGTCCCGGTGGCGAGACCAGGGTGAAGCGCATGGGGTCATAGAGCGAGAGCAGCTTGATCAGGGAGTGGACGGTACGCCCGTACTTGAGGTCGCCAGTGAGCAGCACATGGGCCCCGGCAAGCCGCTTGCCCAGTCGGGTGAATTCCTTGTCGATGGTATAGAAGTCGAGCAGTGCCTGGCTGGGATGCTCGCCGGGACCATCGCCGCCATTGATGACCGGCACATGGGTCGCCTCGGCGAATTCCGCCACCGAGCCCTGGTCCGGGTGGCGCATGACGATGGCATCACAATAGCCGCTCAACACGCGGCTGGTGTCGTACAGCGATTCCCCCTTGGCCATGGAGGAGAAGGTGAAGCCGGTGGTATCGCAGACACTGCCGCCCAGTCGACAGAAGGCCGCGTTGAAGCTCACGCGTGTTCGTGTGCTGGCCTCGAAGAAGAGGTTGCCGAGCACGGCGCCTTCCAGCACCCGGGTGACCTGGCGGCGCTGGGCGATGGGTTCCATGCGGGCCGCTACCCTCATCAGGTGGTCGACATGCGCCCGTGACAGCGAGTCGATGGAAAGCAGGTGGGAACGCATCGTGGGCCTCTCTGGCGGCGTGGTGGCGGGGAATAGTGTATCGCCCACCGACGGTGGGCGATACGAATCGGGTCAGGTGCGGGTCGCGTCGGCAGAGGGCACCCGCCCGCCCAGCCGTGCGGTGATCTCGGCGGCGGTGTCCCTGACCAGCTCGCCCAGTTCCGGCAGCCGGGACTCGGGGATGCGGGCGACAGGCCCGGACACCGAGATGGCGGCGAGCGGATTGCCCTGCTCATCGTGCAGGCAGGCGGCGGCGCAGTGCAGGCCGATGGCATGCTCCTCGCGATCACAGGCGAAGCCCTGGCGTCGTACCTCGGCGAGGTTTTCATTGAGGGCCTCGGGTGTCGCCAGGGTATTCTCGGTGACGCTCTCCAGGCCGCATTCGTCGAGGATCCGAGCGAGGATGTCGTCCGGCAGCCAGGCCATCAGCGCCTTGCCCACGCCGGAGGCGTGCAGGGGCGCCCGGGAGCCGAGGCGGGTGATCATGCGCATCATCTGCGGCGACTCGCTCTGGGTGAGGAATACCACGGAGCCGCCATGGCGCACGCCCAGGTTGGCGGATTCGCCGGTCAGGGCGGTCAAGCGGCGCAGGAAGGGGCGGCTGGTCGCCACGAAATCGCGGGCCTCCAGGAAGCTGTTGCCGATACGGAAGGTCTTGACGTCAACCTTCCACACGCCCAGCTCGCTGTCCTGGGTGATGAATCCCTGGCTCTGCAGGGCCTGCAGCAGGCGATGGGTGGTGGAGGGCGCCAGGTCGGACTGCTCGGCAATATCCGAGAGGGCCAGTCCCCCGGGGCTGGCCGCCAGGCGTTCGAGGAGGTTGAGTCCGCGCACCAGCGATTGGCTGTGACCGCCGGGGCTCTTGCCTGATCCGGCGGGGCGTCCGGCCGTCCTGCGTTTGCCTTCACTCACCCCATCACTCCTTGTGGTCCCTTCGATTTCCTGAGGATACCGACTCGATGGCGGGCTGTCTCGGTGGCGGAAATGAATTCCACAGGCATGGATAGGAATGACCGGCGATGCCGGGGTCAATCCGTGTAGTTGATCTCGGAATACAGGGCGCGGACCTTGAGGGTGTGGTCGACCTGTTTCAGTGCCTGCAGTGCCCGGGGGCCGTAGGCCTTGTCGACATCGATCACCACATAGCCGACCTTGTCATTGGTCTGCAGGTACTGGCCGGAGATATTGATGCCTTCCTGGGACAGCACCCGGTTGATCTCGGAGAGTACCCCCGGCACGTTCTCGTGGATGTGCAGCAGGCGATGCTTGTCCGGGTGAGCCGGCAGGGCGACTTCCGGGAAGTTGACCGAGGTCACGGTGGTGCCGTTGTCGGAGTAGGTGATCAGCTTCTCGGAGACTTCGATGCCGATGTTTTCCTGGGCCTCGAGGGTGGAGCCGCCCACGTGAGGCGTGAGGATCACGTTGTGCATGCCGCGCAGCGGGCTGAGGAATTCCTCCTCGTTGCCCTTGGGTTCCACCGGGAAGACATCGATGGCGGCACCGTTGAGCTTGCCGACATCCAGGGCCTGGGCCAGGGCATCGATGACCACCACGCTGCCTCGCGAGGCATTGATCAGGATGCTGCCCGGTTTCATCAGGGCGATCTGCTCGGTGCCGATCATCCAGCGGGTGGAGGGCAGGTCCGGCACGTGCAGGCTGACCACGTCGGCGCGGGCCAGCAGTTCCTCGAGGCTGGCCACCTGGCGGGCGTTGCCCATGCCGAGCTTGGTGACCACGTCGTAGTAGATGACGTCGAAGCCCAGGGATTCGGCCAGAACCGAGAGCTGCGAGCCGATGTTGCCATAGCCGATGATGCCCAGGGTCTTGCCGCGGGCCTCATGGGAGTTCTTCGCCGACTTCAGCCAGCCGCCCTGGTGGGCGCTGGCACTCTTCTCGGGAATGCCGCGCAGCAGCATGATGGCCTCGGCAAGCACCAGTTCGGCCACGGAGCGGGTGTTGGAGTAGGGGGCATTGAAGACCGGGATACCGCGCCTGAGCGCCGCGTCGAGATCGACCTGGTTGGTGCCGATGCAGAAGCAGCCAACGGCTACCAGCTTCTCGGCGGCGGCGAAGACCGCTTCGGTGAGCTGGGTCCGCGAGCGGATGCCGATGAAGTGGGCGTCACGGATCTTCTCGATCAGGGTGGCTTCGTCAAGCGAGGTCGGCCGATGCTCGATGTTGGTGTAACCGGCGTTCAGGAAGTTGTCCACCGCGGTCTGGTGGACGCCCTCGAGCAGCAGAATCTTGATCTTGCTCTTGTCCAGAGACGTTTTGGCCATGATCGAATCAACCTCTTCCGGCGCGAGCCGCATGCTGTAAAGGATAGAGAGCCCTGGCCGGCCGAGGAATCCCGGTGGCGAAGCAGGCTCGAAAACGAGCGCATAGGTTAGCACAATGGGCATGAGCGGAGATGAAAATGCCGCGCCGTCCTCATGAGTGTGCTGCATCTTGTGCCGGGCAGACGACCCCCGGGGGGGAGCGTGTATACTGTGTCTCCTGAGGATCCATGACGAGTCGAGGTTGCATGGCAGAGCGTGACGAGCGGTTGGCCGATGTGCCGACGGGTGAGGCGGCGCCGATGGATTTCGCCGCCACCCTTGAGCAACTGGAACGCCTGGTGGAACGGCTGGAATCCGGCGAGTTGTCGCTGGAGGGGTCGCTGTCCGCCTTCGAGCAGGGCGTGCGCCTCACCCGTGATGCCCAGCGTCGTCTCGATGCGGCCGAGCTCCAGGTGCGGTCACTCACGGAAGGGTCCGAGGGAAGTCTCGATCTTGCCCTCTTCGATTCGCCTGCCGCGGAGGGTGACGGTGAGCGTTGAGCGCCTGGATGATCGCCTGATCGGTGATCGCGCCCGGGTCGATGTACGGCTGGACGCCCTCTTCACAGGCCACATGGCCACGTCGCCGAGGCTCGATGCCGCCATGCGCCACGGTGTGCTGGTGGGTGGCAAGCGCTTGCGCCCGGTGCTGGTCTATGCCGCCGGTCGTGCCCTGGGCGCCGCGGACGACGATCTCGATGCCCCGGCCATGGCCCTGGAACTGGTTCATGCCTATTCACTGGTCCACGATGATCTGCCGGCCATGGACGACGATGACCTGCGCCGCGGCCAGCCCACGGTGCATCGGGCCTTCGACGAGGCCACGGCCATTCTCGCTGGTGATGCCCTCCAGTCGCTGGCCTTCGAGGTGCTGGCCAGGGCCGTCCTCCCCGGCTGCCGGCCCTGGTGGCGACCCTGGCCGAGGCCGCGGGCCGCGATGGCATGGTGGGTGGCCAGGCGCTGGATCTCGCCGCCGTGGGAGGACGGCCGGACATCGAGGCCCTGGCCAGCCTGCATGGCCACAAGACCGGTGCCCTGATCCGCGCCGCCGTGCGCCTCGGCGGACTGGTGGCGGTGGATGATTCCGATCCGCGCCTCGCGGCGCTGCAGGCCTATGCCGAGGCCATCGGCCTGGCGTTCCAGATCCACGACGACGTACTCGATGTGACTGGCGACACCACCACCCTGGGCAAGACCTCGGGGGCGGACGCCGCCCGCCACAAGCCGACCTATCCCGCCCTGCTGGGGCTCGATGGTGCCCGGCGACGCGCCGTCGAGCTGGTCGATCTGGCCGTCGACGCCCTCGCACCGCTGGGTGGCGCCGGAGAGCCCCTGGCCGAGCTTGCCCGTTACATGATCGAGCGTGACCACTGACGACGACTGATGACGCCATGAAGCTGTTTGATGACATTCCCGTCGAGCGTCCGGCCACGCCGCTGCTCGACACCCTGAACACCCCGGCCGGGCTGCGCGCCATGTCCATGGACCAGCTCGGGCAGGTGGCCGATGAATTGCGTGCCTATCTGCTTTACAGCGTGGGCGTCAGTGGCGGCCACTTCGGTGCCGGCCTGGGCGTCGTGGAGCTCACCCTGGCCCTCCACCAGGCGTTGGAGACGCCCCATGATCGCCTGGTCTGGGACGTTGGCCACCAGGCCTATCCCCACAAGATCCTCACCGGCCGCCGCGAGGCGATGCTGGGCATTCGTCGCTACGGCGGCCTCGCCGCCTTCCCGCGCCGCGCCGAGTCCGAGTACGACACCTTCGGCGTGGGCCACTCCAGTACCTCGATCTCCGCGGCCCTGGGGATGGCCCTGGCCGCCCGTACGCGTGGCGAGAAACGCCGGGTCTGCGCGGTGATCGGCGATGGTGCCCTCTCTGCCGGCATGGCCTTCGAGGGCCTGGCCCATGCCGGTCATGTGGATGCCAACCTGCTGGTGATCCTCAACGACAACGAGATGTCGATCTCCGAGAACGTCGGCGGCATGGCCAGCTACCTGGCACGCATCCTGGTCAGCAAGCCCTACCTCAACATGCGCGAGAGCGGCAAGAAGGTGCTCTCGCATCTGCCCGGTGCCCTGGAGCTGGCACGGCGCACCGAGGAACACATGAAGGGCATGATCAGCCCGGCCACGCTCTTCGAGGAAATGGGCTTCAACTACATCGGCCCCATCGACGGCCACGACCTGCCGTTGCTGGTGGAGACCCTGCATACGATGCGTGACCTGGAGGGGCCGCAGTTTCTGCATGTGAAGACCCGCAAGGGCAAGGGCTTCATGCCTGCCGAGGCCGACCCTATCGGCTACCACGCCATCACCAAGCTGGAAAAGGCCGAGCCGGAAAAAAGCGGCGATACGCCACCACCGCTCAAGCCGGCGAGCAACGCTGTCAAGAAGAAAAAGCGCAAGTATTGCAACGTCTTCGGCGACTGGTTGTGCGACATGGCGGCGGTGGACGAGCGGCTGGTGGGCATCACCCCCGCCATGCGCGAGGGCTCGGACCTGATCCGCTTCTCCCGGGAATACCCCGGCCGCTATTATGATGTGGCCATCGCCGAGCAGCACTCGGTGACCCTCTCCGCCGGCCTGGCGTGCGAGGGCATGAAGCCGGTGCTGGCCATCTACTCGACCTTCCTGCAGCGCGGCTACGATCAGTTGATCCACGATGTGGCGGTGCAGGGGCTCGACGTGACCTTCGCCATCGACCGGGCCGGCCTGGTCGGCGAGGACGGCCCGACTCACCACGGCGCCCTGGACCTCTCCTATCTGCGCTGCATCCCGGGGATGGTAGTGATGGCGCCGGCCGACGAGGCCGAGTGCCGGGCCATGCTGAGTGCCGCCTACCAGCATCCCGGTCCGGCGGCGGTGCGTTATCCCCGTGGCACCGGCCCGGGTGTCGAGATCCCCGATCATCTAGAACCGATCGAGATCGGTCGCGCCGAACGGCGTCGCACCAGCGGGGCCGAGACCGGCCGAGTCGCCCTGCTGGCCTTCGGCAGTCTCAACAGTGCGGCGGCGGCGGTCGCGGACGCCCTGGATGCGACGCATCTCAACATGCGCTCCATCAAGCCGCTGGACCATCAGGCGGTGCTGGACATCGCCGATGACCACGACCTGCTGGTGACCCTGGAAGAGAACGTGGTGGCCGGCGGGGCGGGCAGTGCCGTCAATGAACTGCTCGCGAGGGAGGATGTCCAGGTGGCAGTGCTCAATCTGGGCCTGCCCGACGCCTTCGTCGAACACGGCAAGCCGGCCGAACTGATCACCGAATGCGCGCTGGATGCCGAGGCCATCGAGGCCGCCATTCGCGCACGCTTGCCCTGAGGGCCTTCATCCATGGATTACGTGTCGAGGGTGTCATGCTGTTTCTGATTCTGATCGGGGGCTGGATAGGGCTCGCCACCGGCGGCCCCCTGGGATTGCTGGTCGGCGCCGGCCTTGGCTGGTGGTTGGGGCGGCGAATCCGCGGCTCCGTCTCGCGGGTTCGGTTTCAGTCCCAGTCCCGCTTCTTCAATTCGGCCTTCGCCGTGATGGGCTGCCTCTGCCAGGCCGACGGCAAGGTCTCCGACAGCGAACTGGACATCAAGGAAAAGCTGCTCGACAAGCTGCGCCTGAACGAGGAGCAGCGTGGCCAGGCGCGTGCGGCCTTCGCCCGCGGGCGAGAGGCGGATTTCGACCTCGAGGCTGAACTCGCCGAGGTGCGGCGCTTCACCAGCGGTCAGCCGGGGCTTCGCCAGGTCTTCCTTCAGTTGCAGCTTTCCGCTATCGCTGCCGACGGCGTGCTTCACGACGCCGAGCATGACCTCGTCGTTCGTGTCGCCCGCGGGCTGGGCTGCAGCGAGGCTGAGGTGCAGCAGATCGAAGCCATGCTTCATGGCGCCGCCGCCAACTCGGCGGGTGCCAGCGAAGAGGCGCTGGCCGACGCCTACCGGGTGCTCGGTGTGGAACCGGATGCCAGCGACGCCGAGATCAAGAAGGCCTATCGCCGCCTGATGAGCCAGAACCACCCCGATAAGCTCGCCGGCAAGGGTCTACCCGAGAGCATGCGCGAGGTCGCCCAGCAGCGTACCAGCGAGATCGGCAACGCCTACGAACGCATCCGCGAGGCCCGCGCGGCGTGAGCCGCCCTCAGGCCGCGAAGGGCAGTACGGCGGTGTAGACCGCGAAGTAGTGGCAGGTACTTCCGCCCATGACGAACAGGTGCCAGATCGCGTGGTTGAAGGGGATGGCGTTGATGGCATAGAAGGCCACGCCCAGGGTGTAGGTGACTCCGCCGGCGATCAGCAGGATGAGGCCGGTGGGGGAGAGGCTGGCGGCCAGTTCGTCGCCGGCGAAGACGACCAGCCAACCCATCAGCAGGTAGATGGCGACTCGCAGGGTGGCGAAGCGGTGGGGCCATACCAGCTTGCAGGCGATGCCGGCCAGCGCCAGAGACCAGACGATGGCAAACAGCGTCCAGCCCGTCGGGCCGCGCAGATTGACCAGCAGGAAGGGTGTGTAGGTGCCGGCGATCAGCAGGTAGATGGCGCAGTGGTCGAGCGACTGGAAGACTCCCTTCAGGCGCGGGTGGCGGACACCGTGATAGAGCGTGGAAGCGGTGTAGAGCAGGACCAGGCTGATGCCGTAGCAGCTGATGCCGACGATCTTCCAGGGGTCGACCTGGGCGGCCAGGCTGGCCAGCACGAGCAGCACCACCACCCCGGCGAGGCTGAGGGCCGCACCGATGCCATGGCTGATGCTGTGCAGAAGCTCCTCTACGCCACTGAAGGGCCTCTCGCCGTCGGCGGTGGGGTGCGTCATCGGGGGCCTCCTGCCGGTTAGCCACAACGATTCCGGGACCCGGTGGCTCAGGGCTTGCGTTCGATATCCACGTCGCTGGCCTGGGTGAAGTCGCCCAGCACCATCATGTGCCCCAGCTTGCCGGCCTTGGTGGTGAGATACTGCTCGTTATGGGGATTTAGACCGGTAGTCAGCGCCATTCGTTCGGTCACGATCACCCCGGCCCGGGTCAGGGCCTCCACCTTGCGCGGGTTGTTGGTCATCAGCCGCAGGGCCTGGATGCCCAGGTGATCCAGCATGGGTACGCAGAGGTCGTAGCGGCGCAGGTCGGCACCGAAGCCCAGCCGCTCGTTGGCCTCCACGGTGTCGGCGCCCTGGTCCTGGAGGTGGTAGGCGCGGATCTTGTTGAGCAGGCCGATGCCGCGGCCCTCCTGGCGCAGGTAGAGCAGCACCCCGCGCCCCTCCTCGGCAATCCGCTTCAAGGCTTCCTGGAGCTGGTAGCCGCAGTCGCAGCGCATCGAGAAGAGCGCATCGCCGGTCAGGCACTCGGAGTGCACCCGCCCCAGCACCGTCTCGCCGTCGTCCACCTCGCCCAGCGACAGGGCGATATGGTCCTTGCCGGTGGCGTCGTCCTCGAAGCCATGCATCTGGAAGGTGGCCCAGGGCGTGGGGAGCCGGGAGGCAGCGATGAATCGGATCGTCACGAGGTACCTCGGTGTTGAACCACGCCGGTGCAGGCGGGTGGCACCATGGGTCGGCGCCATGGATGGGAGATACAGTCTAGCAGGAAGCCGTCGCGGGCTCACGATGGTGGCCGAGGGCTCCGGTCCGCTGGCGTATGTCCGACAGGGATGTTCGGCTACAATGGCGACCACATTTCCCGTGGATGACCGCCTGCATGGAACTCAAGAATGATCGTCTTCTTCGCGCCCTGGCGCGTCAGCCGGTGGATCGCACGCCGGTGTGGATGATGCGCCAGGCCGGACGCTACCTGCCCGAGTACCGCGCCACCCGCGCCGAGGCCGGCAATTTCATGGATCTTTGCCGAAACCATGACCTGGCCTGCGAGGTCACCCTTCAGCCGCTGGAGCGCTACCCCCTGGATGGAGCCATCCTCTTCTCGGACATCCTGACCATCCCCGATGCGATGGGGCTGGGGCTCTATTTCGAGACCGGCGAGGGGCCGAAATTCCGTCACCCGGTGCGCACGCCGGAGGCGGTCGCCGCCCTCTCGGTGCCGGATGCGGAGCGCGACCTGGACTATGTCATGCGCGCCGTGACCACTATCCGCCGGGAGCTTAACGGGCGGGTGCCGCTGATTGGGTTCTCCGGTAGCCCCTGGACCCTGGCCACCTACATGGTGGAAGGCGCCTCCAGCAAGGACTTCCGGCATGTGAAGACGATGCTCTACGACATGCCGGATACCATGCATACCCTGCTGGATACCCTGGCCCATGCCGTGACCGACTACCTCAATGCCCAGATCCGTGCCGGCGCCCAGGTGGTGCAGATCTTCGATACCTGGGGGGGTGTCCTGTCCACGCCGGCCTACCTGGAGTTCTCGCTGCGCTACATGGAGCAGATCGTCGCCGGGCTGATCCGCGAGCACGAGGGTCGCAGGGTGCCGGTGATCCTGTTCACCAAGAACGGTGGCCAGTGGCTGGAGGACCTGGCCGCTTCAGGCGCCGACGCCCTGGGTCTGGACTGGAGCACCGAGCTCTCCGATGCCCGCCACCGGGTCGGCCACCGGGTCGCCCTCCAGGGCAACCTGGATCCCAACGTCCTCTTCGCTCGCCCCGAAGCCATCCGGGCCGAGGTCGCCAGAGTGCTGGACAGCTACGGCCAGGGCCCGGGGCATATCTTCAACCTGGGCCATGGCATCAGCCAGTTCACCGACCCGGATCGCGTCACTGCCTTCATGGAGGCGCTGCATGAGCTGAGTCCCGCCTACCACCAGCGGATCCCGCATGACTGAATGGCTTCAGCGATGGCATGACCGTCAGCGCTTCTGGGCGGTGATGGCCGTGATCGCTGCCCTGGTCGTCGCCCTGGGCAGCCTGACCCCCGGCAGCGAGATGCCCAGCAACCTGCCCTGGGACAAGGCCAACCACTTCGTCGGTTATGGCGGACTGGCGGGCTTGATCGGCCTGGCCGGTGTGCGGCTGCCACTGGCGTTTGTCGTCGCGGCGCTCTTCGGTATTGTCATTGAAGTCCTGCAGATCCCGGTTCCCGGCCGTAGCGGCGGTGATTGGGCCGACATCCTCGCCAACAGCCTGGGGGCGGCCACGGCGGTGTGCGGACTGCATGGCCTGCGCCGGACCCTGAGTTTTTCATGAGGGAGCCGCTGTCGCCGTAGCGTTTATAGGCGCGGTTCCCGATGGGCAGGCATCTCCCCCCGGTCACCGGCGAGATCGAGGGTCGGTTCATTGCTGGCACCACGGGGCCGCAGGCGTTGTGCGGGACGCGTCACCCGAGCCTTGCCCACCGCGTCGTCCTCCTCCTCCAGGGGACCCGACTCGCTGGTCCAGGCGGCCTCCTCGGAGTGGACGGCCGGGCGACGCTCGAAGGAGCGGGTGACCACCGAGCCGGGGGTGAAGCCCGGACGCAGAGCCGCCAGATGGTGGGGTAGCAGCCACAGCTCGGCCAGCATGCGCAGCCCGATGGCGGCCAGCAGCCAGATGCCTGTGCCCAGCGCCAGTGCCGGCCAGGCCTGGCTCCAGCCCAGTGGAGCGAGCCAAGGGGCGCGGGGCGCCAGCCACAGCAGCGCCGCGGCAAGGAGACCGAGCTGAAGCAGCAGGTGGCAGGCGACCAGGGTGGAACGTGCCAGCGGCTGGCGGGGGAACAGGAACTTTCGCATCGGGGTCCTCCCTCAAGATACGCATCATGATGATGAAATTTGCCGGCCTCCGTGCCGTCACGACGGAATGCTACCCCAGTTCATGCGGCAGCGCAGCGTCTACCGGCATTTTCGCGGAATCTGTTGACCGCTTCGGGTGAGCTTGCCAATGTTGAATAGAGACGCAGGCCGTCCGGCTCACCCGCCCAGGCCGCGTCAGTCAATCAGCATCGAGGAGTGGCTATGACGACCTATATCGTGGTGGCGGATGCCGCAAGGGCCCGGATTTTTACGCGCGATGGCATCAGGTTGAGTGAGCAGGAGAGCCTGGTGCATGCCGCGGGTCGGCTGCACGAGGGCGACCTGGTGACCGATCGCGGTGCCGATGTGCATGAATCGATGTCGATGACGTCGCGCTCCTCGGGTGGGGAGAATTCGGCCTCCAACCACGAAGCGGATATCTTCGCCAAGGAGGTGTCCGAGCGGCTCTACCAGGTCCGTGTCGACAACAGCATGGACAAGTTGATCCTGGTGGCGCCATCCAAGTTTCTGGGACGCTTGCGCGAGAAACTCGATAGACCCACCGCCAAACACGTTATCCACACCCTGTCCAAGGACTTGTCCAAGGCCAGCCTGGAGGATATCCAGAACGCCGTCAGCGACCTGCGCTGACACCTTCGCGTCTCGCGTCACGGCACCTGTGGGAGGTCGATCTCGTCGCTGCGACGGACCCCCTCGGTCATCTGGCGGCAGAGCCTGAGGAATTCGCGAATGCCGGTGTTAAGGTGCTTGTGGCGATGCCAGATGAAGCTGAACTGGCGGCTCAGCTCCAGATCCGGGGTGGGGATCGCCACCAGGCTGCCCCGCCTGAAGGCATCGCGTAACGCCAGTTTCGACACGCAGCCGATCCCCAGCCCCGATTCCACCGCCCGCTTGATGCCCTCGGTGTGTTCCAGCTCCAGCAGGATATTGAAGCGTCCGCGTCGATGGCGGGCGGCTTGTTCCAGGGTCAAGCGGGTACCGGAACCCTGCTCGCGCATGATCCAGTCCTCGCGTAACAGCCGTTCGAGTTCCACGGGCCCGGCATGGGCCAGTGGATGTCGGGGAGAACAGAACACCGCCAATTCGTCTTCCACCCAGGGTTGGGTGATGACGTCATCGTCCTCGCACTGGCCCTCGATCAATCCGAGGTCGAGTTGATGCTGTCGAACACTGTCGATAATGGCGCGGGTATTGCGTACCGAAAGGCGTACCCGGCTACCGGGATGGCGCTGCATGAAGTCACTGATCAACAGAGTGGCCAGGTAGTTGCCGATGGTCAGGGTGGCACCCACATCCAGCGAGCCGACGCCCTGTTGACCGCGCAGTAATTCCTCGACTTCCTCCGCCCGGTCCAGCAGCGCCACGGCCTTGGGGAGCAATTGGAAGCCCAGGGCGTTGAGCTTGAGTCGCTTGCCGAGGCGGTCGAGCAGCTGGCAATCGAACTGGCGTTCCAGTTCGGCCAGGGCGGTGCTGGTGGCCGACTGGGAGAGGGCCAGTGTGCGTGCCGCCCGCGACACACTCTCGTGCTGGGCGACGGCGACGAAGACCTCCAGCTGGCGCAAGGTATAGCGCATGGCATGCCTCTCCCGGGGCTGTAGCGAACGTTCTCTGACCTATATTGATACTATAGATAATCGATATCCATACAATCCATTTAACAGATATTTATCGATCGCTTATAATCCATCTATCATACTTTTAAAATTGCTATATAAATATGGAATATAAGGGAGCCGGCATGAGCAAGTTCGCCCTGGAAGACGTGCTCAGTGTCCACCACTGGAACGATACCCTGTTCAGCTTTCGCACCACGCGGGAACGCACCCTGCGGTTCAAGAACGGCCAATTCGTGATGATCGGCCTCGAGGTCGACGGAAAGCCGCTGATGCGCGCCTACTCCATCGCCAGTCCCAACTACGAGGATCACCTGGAATTCTTCAGCATCAAGGTGCCGGATGGTCCCCTGACCTCACGCCTCCAGCACCTCGAGGTGGGTGACCAGATCATGGTCAGCCGCAAGCCCACCGGTACCCTGGTGACCGATGACCTGTTGCCGGGGCGCAACCTCTACCTGCTTTCCACCGGCACTGGCCTGGCGCCCTTCATGAGCACGATTCAGGATCCGGAAGCCTACGAGCGTTTCGAGAAAATCGTATTGGTCCACGGCGTCAGGACGGTCAGCGAACTCGCCTATGCAGACTTCATTCAGAAGGACCTCCCGGCCCACGAATACCTGGGCGAGGAGATCAGCGAGAAACTCGTCTACTACCCCACGGTGACGCGGGAGAGTTTCCATACCATGGGTCGCCTGACGGACCACATTCGCAACGGCAAGCTCGCCGAGGATACCGGCCTGCCAGACCTGGATCCCCGCCAGGATCGCGCCATGATTTGCGGCAGCCCGGCCATGCTGGATGATACCAGCGGGCTGCTCGATGAGATGGGCTTCAACATCTCGCCGCGCATGGGCGAGCCCGGCGACTACGTTATCGAGCGGGCGTTCGTCGAAAAATAAGCGCCTGGCCCTGGGCGCTTAGACCGCGTCCTTCCCCGTCTCGCCGGTACGAATCCGGATCACCTGCTCCAGCGGGGTGACGAAGATCTTGCCGTCGCCGATTTTACCGGTATTGGCCACCTGGGTGATGGCATCGATCACCTTCTCGGCCATCTCATCGTCCACGGCGACTTCCAGCTTCACCTTTGGCAGGAAGTCGACGACGTACTCGGCGCCACGATAGAGCTCGGTGTGACCCTTCTGGCGGCCGAAGCCCTTGACCTCGGTGACAGTGATGCCCTGGACGCCGATCTCGGAAAGTGATTCCCGCACGTCGTCGAGCTTGAAGGGTTTGATGATGGCGGTAATCAGTTTCATGGTCTCTGTCCTCGTCCTGTCCGTATATCGACCTCGGGAAGCCTCGCGCTGCCTGGGCAACTCGCCGTCAAGCATACACCGCGCAGCCCGGGAAGAAAAAAGGCCCCCATACGGGGGCCAGTGGCAGTCATGTCAGTTCGCCCGAGTGCCGGGTTTACTTCTTGGAGGCGCTGAACTCGGGATAGGCTTCCAGGCCGCATTCGGCGAGGTCGACGCCCTCGTATTCTTCCTCTTCGCTGACTCGGATGCCCATGATGGCCTTGAGGATCAGCCAGACGACCAGGCTGGCAGCGAAGACCCAGGCGAAGATCCCGACGATACCGAGGATCTGGGCACCGAAGCTGGCGTCGCCATTCGAGAGCGGCACGGCGAGCACCCCCCAGATACCCACCACCCCGTGGACGGAGATGGCGCCTACCGGGTCATCGATCTTGAGCTTGTCCAGGGTGACGATGGCGGCTACCACGATCAGGCCACCCGCGGCGCCGATGAGGGAGGCGCCCACGGCACCGGGGGACAGTGGATCGGCGGTGATGGCCACCAGGCCGGCCAGGGAGCCGTTCAGGGCCATGGTCAGGTCGGCCTTGCGGAACCACAGCTTGGCCAGGATCAGGGCGGCGATCACGCCACCGGCGGCGGCGGCATTGGTGTTGACGAAGACCTGGGCGACGTTGTTGGCGGAAGCGGCGTCGGAGAGCTTGAGTTCGGAGCCTCCGTTGAAGCCGAACCAGCCCATCCAGAGGATGAAAGTACCCAGGGTGGCCAGGGGCATATTGGCACCGGGGATGGCGTAGATACTGCCGTCCTTGCCGTACTTGCCCCTGCGGGGACCGAGCACCAGCACCCCGGCCAGGGCCGCAGCGGCGCCTGCCAGGTGCACGATACCCGAGCCGGCATAGTCGGAATAACCCGCTTCGGCGAGCCAGCCGCCGCCCCAGGTCCAGTAGCCGGACACGGGATAAATCACACCGGTCATCACCACCGCGAAGGCCAGGAAGGCCCACAGCTTCATGCGCTCGGCGACCGCCCCCGAGACGATGGACATGGCGGTTGCCACGAACACCACCTGGAAGAAGAAATCGGAACGCATGGAGTAATAGGGCGCGTCTTCACCACCTGCGGTGATGGCGTCCACGGTGTTCTCGCCGCCGATCAGGAAGCCCAGGTTCGGCAGGAAGCCACCCGCGTTGCTGGAATACATCAGATAGTACCCGAGAATCAGGTACATGGTGCAGGCGATGGCGAACAGGGCAATGTTCTTGGTCAGGATCTCGGCGGTGTTCTTGGAACGTACCAGGCCAGCTTCGAGCATGGAAAAGCCAGCGGCCATCCACATCACCAGCACGCCACAGATGAGGAAGTAGAAGGTGTCGACCGCATACATCAGCTCGGTCAGTTGAGAAATATCATTCATGCGTCAGTCTCCGTTCAGGGAAGTCGTAGGCGTCGTTAAACGGCATCGGCGCCGCGCTCGCCGGTGCGGATGCGTATGACATCCTCCAGGGGCGTGACGAAGACCTTGCCATCCCCGATCTTGCCGCTGTTGGCGGCGCTGCAGATGGCGTCGAGAACGCCTTCGATGCGGGAATCGTCGACAGCGACCTCGACCTTGACCTTGGGCAGGAAGTCCACGACGTACTCGGCACCCCGGTAGAGCTCGGTATGGCCCTTCTGGCGACCGAAACCCTTGACC
This sequence comes from Halomonas sp., assembly GCA_024636705.1. Lineage (GTDB taxonomy): Bacteria > Pseudomonadota > Gammaproteobacteria > Pseudomonadales > Halomonadaceae > Halomonas. The sequence continues at coordinate 26,820 of JAGXGN010000061.1, read as the reverse complement.
TCGGTGACGGTGATCCCCTGGACGCCGTTGTCGGCCAGCGCCTCGCGAACATCGTCGAGCTTGAATGGTTTGATGATGGCGGTGATGAGCTTCATCCCGTGTCTCCATTACTGGTTGGCGACGGCCGCTTGCCGTCAGGACATGTCTGTACTCTCGATGCGTAAACCATGCCAACTATATGAAAAACCCCTTTATAACAACGAGATGAACCTATATTTCGCCATGATGTTCGACGCCGGCGAACCCCCAGGCTCGGGCATTGCACCACAATAGACACAACGGAAAATTCATGCGCACCAGAAGAGTGCAAAAGACGGGAATGCGTCTTCCCGCCGCCTTGCGTATCCTTGATCCAAGGCCCCATTCCCCAGGAGAGACTCATGGCAAGACAAGATCCCCTCAGCCGCTTGGCCCAGCAGATCGGCGATCGACTGCAGGGCGCCTCCCAGGCGCCCGAGGACATCCAGAAAGGCATCCACCAGGTGGTCCGAGGCGCCTTCGATCGTCTCGAACTGGTGTCCCGAGAAGATTTCGACATCCTGATGGATGTCCTCCAGCGTACCCGCAGTCGAGTCGAGGCACTGGAGACGAGGGTTGCCGCCCTGGAGAAGGCCCTGGAGGCACAACGGCCGTCGAGCGCCGCGATGCCCCGAGTCGACAAGGACCCCGAACCGGAGGAGGATGCCGGCGGCGAGCCGGATCGCTGAGCCCCGGTCGGGCGGTACGGCGCGTTCTGCGCTAGCCTGAAGGCAGAGGATCAGCGAGGGACCGCCGATGACGCTTGCCATCATCCATACCCGGGCCGGCCTGGGCCTGGAAGCCCCTGAAGTCCAGGTCGAGGTACACCTGGCCAATGGCCTGCCCGGCATGACCCTGGTGGGCCTGCCCGAAGCCGCTGTGAAGGAGAGCCGTGAACGGGTGCGCAGCGCCCTGGTCAATGCCGGCTTCGACTTCCCCACTACCCGTCGCATTACCCTCAACCTGGCGCCCGCCGATCTGCCCAAGGAAGGTGGGCGCTTCGACCTGCCCATCGCGCTTGGGCTCCTGGTGGCCTCGGAGCAGATTCCCCTGCAGGCGCTCGAGGGAGTGGAGTGCGTGGGAGAGCTGGCCCTGGACGGTCGACTACGTCCGGTATCCGGCATCCTGCCCCTGGCGCTTGCCGCTCGGGATGCCGGAAGGCGCCTGATCGTGCCGGGTGCCAATGCCGACGAAGCGGCGCTGGCCGGGGGGCTGGAGGTATTGCCGGCCGACCATCTGCTCGAGGTGGTCGCCCACCTGCTCGACCAGGCTCCCATTGCCCCCCATCGACTTCCCGATCGGCCATCGGTCGGCGATCATGGGGCCGACCTGCACGATGTGCGCGGCCAGCATCAGGCGCGGCGGGCCCTGGAGGTGGCCGCGGCCGGGGGGCACAACCTGCTGTTCGCGGGTCCGCCGGGTACCGGCAAGACCATGCTGGCCAGTCGCCTGCCGGGGATCCTCCCGCCCCTGTCGGATGAAGAGGCCCTGGAGGTGGCGGCGGTGCGTTCCGTCTGTGGTTTGCCGCTGCGCACCGAGTGGGGGCGGCGGCCCTTCCGGGCGCCACACCATACGGCCAGCGCCGTGGCCCTGGTGGGTGGCGGCTCCAAGCCCCGGCCCGGCGAAATTTCCCTGGCTCACCATGGCGTGCTCTTCCTGGACGAGTTGCCTGAATTCAGCCGCCATGTGCTGGAGGTGATGCGTGAACCCATGGAATCCGGGCGGATCCACATCGCCCGGGCCAGCCACGAGCGGCGCTACCCTGCCCGATTCCAGCTCGTCGCGGCAATGAATCCCTGTCCTTGCGGGCACCTGGGTGACCCGCGCCAGCGCTGCCAGTGCACGGCGGCGCAGATTCAGCGCTATCAGGCCCGTGTTTCCGGCCCCTTGCTTGACCGAATCGATCTGCAGGTGGAGGTGCCGGCGCTGCCGCCCGAACAGCTGACGTCCCGCGAGGCCGGGGAGCCGTCCTCGGTGGTCCGTGCGCGGGTAGTGGCGGCGAGACAGCGGCAATTGGCACGCGGCTGTCTCAATGCTCAGCTCGCCGGCCGTGAGCTGGAGGTAGCCTGTGCCCTGCAGTCCGGTGACCGTGCCTGGCTGGCCCAGGTGCTGGAACGCCTCAGGCTCTCGGCTCGGGCCTATCACCGGGTATTGCGGGTGGCGCTGACCCTGGCCGATCTTGCCGGGGCGCCGCGGCCCGAGCGAGACCAGCTGATCGAGGCCATCGGTTACCGCCAGCTGGACCGCCTCTTGAAGGGGTGAACACCCGCGGGTTCAAAGCGCGGTGGCGTCGAAGGCCCCCTGGATCTCATGCGCCCAAAGGGCCGCATCGCTACCCGGTCGACGCAGGGTGAGGCGCAGTCGATAGGGCAGGAGTGTCCTGTCGGAGAGCGTCAAGCGGGGGCCGTCCGCCTCCAGGCGACTGTCCAGCCGCCATTGGTTGTCCCCCGCGACTTCGCCGATGATGCCGGCCCAGTCGAGGACCTGGGGGCCGTTGGAGAGGCCCAGCAGTGCCCGCATCAGGCTTTCTTGTACTCGCTGGGTACCCAACCCGAAGCTGGGATCGACCTCAGAAATCGACAGCAGCAGGACCTGGTCGGCTGGCGGATCGGGCAGGGGAGATGCCTCGATGAGGCGACCGGCGGCTCGCTCGCTGAGCGCGAACAGCGCCTGTCGAACGGTCTCGGGACGCTCGGGGCTGCCCGCACAGCCGACGGTCAGCAATGCGATCGACACTGAGGTCAGGATGGCCTTGAGGTAGGCAGTCATGGGTCAGGGGTCTCGGATGGGGAAGCGGGCTCCAGGGACAGGACGAATCGATCCAAGGCATCGAAAAGGGTCTGGCGGATGGGTTCGGCCTCGTTGACCAGATGATGGCGGGCGTCGGGATGGCGGAGGATCTCGGCGCGGGGGAACTTGCGTTCCAGTACGGACAGATTCCATTCCCAGTCCACGGTCAGGTCCTGTTCGCCCTGCAGGATCAGCGTGGGTACCTCGCTGGGGGGCATCGCCAGCAGGCGAGGCATCCAGCGGCGCATGGCGCTGACCCACTCCATGGTCAGGCGGTCGGACTGGAGGGGGTCCTGCTCGCGCAGGAAGGTGGAGAAGTCATCGTCGGTGGAATTGTTGCGGAACTTGCGCGGAATCGAGCTCACGAAGGGGCCCATCAGCAGATGGATCCAGCTGGACTGGTTCCAGCCCCAGGGGCGAACTAGGGGGGCGAGCAGGGCCAGACCGGCCCAGTGCCCGTCGTCGCCACGGGACAGGGCATCGGTGGCCAGTATCGCCGCACCCGTGCTCTGCCCGACGCCGAGCCAGGGGCGTGGGGCGAGGCCCTGCCCGTGTAGATGCTGCTGCAGGGTCTGCAGGCAACGACCATAATCATCGAAGTCATCGATGGAGGCCCGCGGCCCGCTGGAGAGGCCGTGACCCGGGAGATCCCAGAGCACCACCCGCCAGCCGCGATCCAGGAGGCGTTCCAGCAGGTGCCGATAGAGGCCCAGGTGATCGAAGTAGCCATGCACCACGAAGGCGGTACCCTGGGGTCGGGCAGGGCTCCAGACCTGGGTCCAGAGGCGGAAACGGCCGGTATCGACATAACCGACATGCAGCCCCACATGCTCGACGAGCAGCGGGGCCAGGCCATAGTGGCCCAGATAGCGCTCCAGGTCGTCACTGGAGGATACCAGGTTGGTCAGGTCGACCAGGCTGACGGGGCCCAGGGCCTGCAGTGGGGTAAAGTCGCTCATCGCATCCTCCGCAACGCCTGGTCATGCTAGCCTTAAGCCGGCGGGGGAGCCACCAATTCCCTGCAGTTCGCAGGGTCTCTCGGCTTTCCGGTCCCCTTGTCAGTAAGGAAAGGTCCGCAAGGCAAAGTGACCCTTAGGCTTTACATATGGAATTATTTTTCACAAAATTGAGTGTTAGTGATCAGCGACCCCGATTCCCGCCGAGCGATGCCACACGCGTTCGGCACCAAGCATTAGGAGATCCACCCATGACCGAACGCGTCACTCACCACGGCCTCAAGGTGGCTGCCGAGCTGGACCGCTTCATTTCCGAACAGGCGCTCCCTGGCACCGGCGTCGACATCGAGGCCTTCTGGTCAGGCGTGGATGCCCTCTTCCATGATCTGACACCCAGGAATCGAGAACTGCTCGCTGAACGTGATCGGCTGCAGGACGCGCTCGAGACCTGGCATCGCGACAATCCCGGCCCGGTGCGTGACATGGCCACCTACCGCGCCTACCTCAAGAAGACCGGTTATCTGGTCGATGCCCCGGCCAAGGTCAGCGTCACCACCTCTGATGTGGATCCCGAGATCGCCGTCCAGGCCGGTCCCCAACTGGTGGTGCCGGTCAACAATGCCCGCTATGCGCTGAATGCCGCCAATGCGCGCTGGGGTAGCCTCTACGATGCCCTCTACGGAACCGATGCCATCTCCGAGGAGAACGGCGCCGAGAAGGGCACAAGCTTCAATCCCAAGCGCGGCGAAAAGGTCATTGCCTACGCCCGCGGCGTGCTGGACCGTGCGGCTCCCCTGGCCACCGGCTCCCACCGCGATGCCGTCAAGTACGTCCTGCGCGATGGCCACCTGGTGGTCAGCCTGGAAGGGGGGCGCGAGACCGGCCTCAAGGATCCGGGCAAGCTGGTCGGCTTCAGCGGTGACGCCGCCAGTCCGGATGCCGTGCTGCTGGTCAATCACGGCCTGCACCTGGAGATCCAGATCGACCCGAACCACCCGATCGGCAAGACCGATCCGGCGGGCGTCAAGGATCTGGTCGTCGAGGCTGCCGTGACCACCATCATGGACTGCGAGGACTCCGTGGCGGCGGTCGATGCCGAGGACAAGGTCGGCGTCTACCGCAACTGGCTTGGCCTGATGAAAGGCGACCTGGAAGAGCAGGTCGCCAAGGGCGACAAGACCATCACCCGTCGACTGAACGCCGACCGTCGCTGGACCAATCCCGAGGGCCATGAGGTCGTGCTGCCGGGCCGTTCGCTGATGTTCGTGCGCAACGTCGGCCACCTGATGACCACCCCCGCGGTGTTGGACGCCAACGGAAACGAAGTGCCCGAAGGCATCCTGGATGCCGTCATGACCGGGCTGATCGCCCTGCATGACCTGAACAAGGGTGAGGGCGAGCCGCGAAATTCCCGCACCGGCTCCATGTACATCGTCAAGCCGAAGATGCACGGCCCCAAGGAAGTGGCCTTCTCCAATGCGCTCTTCGGTCGCGTCGAGGACGTCCTCGGGATGCGCCGCAACACCCTGAAGATGGGTATCATGGACGAGGAACGTCGCACCTCTGTCAATCTCAAGGCGTGTATCGCCGAGGCCACCGGTCGGGTGGTGTTCATCAACACCGGCTTCCTGGATCGTACCGGTGACGAGATGCATACCGCCATGGAAGCCGGTCCGATGATTCGTAAGGGCGACATGAAGAGTTCCGCCTGGATCAAGGCCTACGAGCGCAGTAACGTCCTGACCGGCCTGGCCTGCGGCTTGCGCGGGCGTGCCCAGATCGGCAAGGGCATGTGGGCCATGCCGGACCTGATGGCCGACATGCTGGAACAGAAGATCGGCCACCCGAAGGCCGGCGCCAACACCGCCTGGGTACCCTCACCCACCGCTGCCGTCCTGCATGCGCTGCATTACCATCAGGTGGATGTGGCCGCGGTCCAGCGTGAACTGGAAGGCCAGGGTGACGCCGCCCCCTTGATGGAGGAATTGCTCGATGATCTCCTGACCGTGCCGGTCGCCGAGAATCCCGACTGGAAGGACGAGGAAATCCAGCAGGAGCTCGATAACAACTGCCAGGGGATCCTCGGCTATGTAGTGCGGTGGGTCGAGCATGGCGTGGGCTGTTCCAAGGTGCCGGACATCCATGACGTGGGCCTGATGGAAGACCGTGCGACCCTGCGTATCGCCAGCCAGCTGCTCGCCAACTGGCTGCATCACGGCGTGGTCGATGCCGAACGCATCAACCAGACCCTGGAGCGCATGGCCAGGGTGGTCGACAAGCAGAATGCCGATGACCCGGACTATACGCCCATGAGTGCCGACTTCGCGGCCTCCACGGCCTTCAAGGCCGCCAGCGACCTCATCTTCAAGGGTCGTGAGCAGCCGTCCGGTTATACCGAACCCCTGCTGCACCATTGGCGTGCGGTGCACAAGGCCAAGTAACCAAGGACACGCGAGTTGCACTAGTATCGACACTTGCTGGCCAGGCGCCCCGGATACTCCTCCGGGGCGCTTTGGGTTATGGTCGTGTCAACGCCATCGGGGTGCCACCCAAGCCGCCAGGAGTCCAGCGATGACCGTGATGACCGCCGCCGCCATCGAGGACTTCCTCGATGACGTCTTTCCCCAGCGGGTAGGAACCATTGAGGGCGTCGATCACCGGCGGGCGACGATGAGCCTGGCCATCGAGGATGAGCACCTGCGACCCGGTGCCAGCGTTTCGGGTCCGACCCTGATGGGCCTGGCCGACGTCTGCCTCTATGTGGCGATCCTGGCGGAGATCGGTCCCGAGCCCATGGCGGTGACCAGTGACCTGCACTGTCGTTTCCTGCGGCGCGCCCGGGGGGATCGCGATCTGATCGCCAACGCGCGCCTGGTCAAGCTGGGTCGCCGCCTCGCCGTCGGCGAGGTTCAGGTGTTCTCCGCCGGTGATGAGGAGCCCGTGGCCCTGGTCACCGCGACCTATGTGCTTCCCGACCCCGATTGATCGAGCGGCCGTGCGCGTATCACGCAGACGGCCAGGGCCAGCCAGCCCGCGATCAGCAGAAGGCCACCGACTGGGGTGACCATGCCCAGGCCGCGCACTCCGCTCAACGCCATGGCATACAAGGAACCCGAGAAGAGCAGCGTGCCCGCGGCCCAGAGCCCGAGGGCGAGCTGCTGGCCCGCCAGGGGGTTGGCGGCGCGCCAGGCCAGTACGCCCAGCAGGCCCAGGGTATGCCAGGCCTGATAACGCACGCCGGTCTCGAAGGCGGCCGCCAGCCGCGGCTCCAGTTGTCCCGCCAGGGCGTGGGCGCCGAAGGCGCCGGCCATCACCACCAGGGCGCCCGAAAGGGCGGCACCCAGCCACCAGCCTCTGTCCCGCATGGCCGTCTCCTTGTCGTCGAATGCGACCTAACATACCCCTGCAGGCCCTGACCGGCTACAATATGCACCCTGCAACACCCGTCAAGAGGGAGAGGATGCCATGCAGATCCAGCTCAATGGCGAAGCCCTGACCCTGGAACCCGAGACCCGCTCGGTTGCCGAACTGGTTGAATCCCTGAGGTTGACCGGACGGCGTATCGCCGTGGAGGTCAACGAAGAGATCGTGCCGCGCAGCGAGCACGGCTCGACCCGCCTCGGCGAGGGGGATCGGGTGGAAGTCGTCCATGCCATCGGCGGTGGCTAATCGCCAGGAATACAGGAGTCAACGATGAGTGATCTTGTCCAGGACCAGCTATTGCGCATCGCCGGGCGCGAGTTCGCCTCACGCCTCTTGGTCGGTACCGGTAAGTACAAGGATTTCGACGAGACCGCCGAGGCCATCAGCGCCAGCGGCACCGAGATCGTGACCTTCGCCGTCCGTCGCACCAATCTGGGGCAGGACGCCGGAGAGCCCAACCTCCTGGATGCCGTGCCTCCGGAGCGTTTCACCCTTCTGCCCAATACCGCCGGCTGCTATACGGCCAGGGATGCGGTACGCACCTGCAAGCTGGCCCGCGAACTGCTCGATGGCCACAACCTGGTCAAGCTCGAGGTGCTCGGCGACGACGCGACCCTCTATCCCAATGTGGTGGAGACGCTCGAGGCGGCTCGAGAACTGGTCGAGGACGGCTTCGACGTCATGGTCTACACCAGTGACGACCCCATCGTCGCGCGGGAGCTCGAGCGCCTCGGCTGCTGTGCCATCATGCCCCTGGGCTCGCTAATCGGCTCCGGCCACGGCATCCAGAATCCCTACAACATCCGCCTGATCATCGAACAGGCCAGTGTTCCCGTGCTGGTGGATGCCGGGATCGGTACCGCCTCCGAGGCCGCCCAGGCCATGGAGCTGGGCTGTGACGCCGTGCTCATGAACTCCGCCATCGCCCATGCTCGCCAGCCGGTGCTCATGGCCGGGGCGATGAAGAAGGCGGTGGAGGCCGGCCGGGAGGCCTTTCTTGCCGGTCGCATGCCGCGCCGCCAGAGCGCGGAGGCGTCCTCGCCCTTTGCCGGCCGGATCAATGGCTGAATCCGTCGACTCCTGTTTCCCCTCACGAGCATCCAACGACCCCATGACGCTATCGCGACACGAGAATCCCGCTTCCACCCAGGGACCCGACGCCACCGGGGCGCCCCTGCATCGCCGCGGCATCAAGAGTTATGTGCTTCGCGCCGGGCGTGCCACCCAGGCCCAGGCACGGGGGCTGGAAGCGGTCTGGCCGCGGCTGGGCCTGACCCTCGCCGACGGCCACCAGGACCTCGATAGCCTGTTCGGCCGCGCGGCCCCTCGGGTGGTGGAGATCGGCTTCGGTATGGGGGGGTCACTGATCGAGCAGGCCGAGACCCATCCGGAGACCGACTTCATCGGTATCGAGGTGCATGCCCCCGGCGTCGGCAAGCTACTGGACGAGGCCGACAAGCGCGGCCTGACCAACCTGCGCGTCTACCGTGAGGATGCCCTGGCGGTCCTCGATCAGTGCCTGCCCGAGGCGAGTCTCGATACCCTGCAGCTGTTCTTCCCCGATCCCTGGCCCAAGAAGAAGCACCACAAGCGGCGCATCGTTCAGCCCGCATTCGTCGAGCTGATCCGCACGCGCCTGAGGATCGGCGGGACGCTTCACATGGCCACCGACTGGGCGGCCTATGCCGAGTGGATGGCCGAGGTAATGGATGCCGCACCGGGTTTTTGCAACACGGCCACCGCCGGGACGGCTCCCTATGTGCCGCGGCCGGACTTCCGTCCGCTGACCAAGTTCGAGGCCCGTGGCGAGAAGTTGGGCCACGGCGTCTGGGACCTGATCTACCGCCGAATCGGTTGAGACGGATCACCCGGCTAGCTGCAGCCAGAGCGGCAGCGTCACCATGGCCAGCAGCGTCTGGCCGGTGATCAGGGCGGCCATCAGTTCCGCATCGCCACCCAGCTGGCGGGAGAGGATATAGGCCGAGGTGGCCGTGGGCAGGGCGGCGAACAGCAGCGCGACATCCCGGGTGACCGGATCCAGCCCCAGCACCATGGCCAGGGCCATTACCAGGGCGGGCATCAGTACCAGCTTGATCAGGTGGGTGATCCAGACCCCTCGTTCGAGGCGGATCAGGGCGGCGGGTCGCAGTGCCACTCCCACGGCGACCAGGCCCAGTGGCAGGGCGGCGCGGCCCAGCAGCTCGACGCTGGGACCGCTCCAGCCGGGCAGGCCGATACCGCTCAGGTTCAGCCCGATGCCGGTCAGGCAAGCCAGTATCAGCGGATTGCGGACCAGGGCTCCCAGGCTCTTGCCGAGGCTGGAGGCTCCCAGGGTGCCGGCAGCGATGAAGCTGGCCACACAGAGGACATTGACCACCGGTATCATCAAGGCCACAGCCACGGCGCCTACCGTGGTCCCCGCACTTCCATGCAGGGCGGCCGCTCCGGCCACGCCGACATAGGTATTGAAGCGCAGCGAACCCTGGAAGGCCGAGGTGAAGGCCGGACCGTCGAGGCGAAGCCTCTCGCGAAGGCACCACAGCAGGATGGCGAACAGGCCGATGGCACCGAGCAAGACCAGGGCCAGGCGGATCACGGGTACCCGGGCCATGTCGGCGGTGGCCAGCGTCGAGACCAGCATGGCGGGGAACAGCAGGAAATAGACCAGCCGTTCGAGTCGTGGCCAGAAATCGCCTCCAGGCTGGCGCTGCCACCCCAGCAAGGCACCGAGTAGTATCAACAGGAACAAGGGTCCCAGTGCGCTTGCCACCCCTTCCATTCCGTCTTCCTCCTGCATGGCCCCTGCGACATCCTTGCGCAACCGAGCCAGGACAAATGCTGGTAAGCTTACCGTCAATTTGCCTCGATGAAAGGCCGTGTTTCACTCCCATGCCCGAAGATTTCCCGATTGGCCCCGACGCATCACGCCCGGCCTCGCTGCGTTTCCTGATCCTGGTGACCTTGATCGCGGTGGTCGTGGCGCTCTGGTACCTGGCCAGCCATAGTCTTCGCCTCGGCAGGGAGGTCCACTGGATCGCCTCGACCACGCCCTGTAACCTTCATGGCGGGGCTTGTACTGCAAGACTGGGGGACTCGGTACTGGCCTTCGAGATGGGTGGTGAAGGCCCCATCCGGGCTCAGGAAATCCTGCCCTTGGCCGTCAGCCTCTCGGGGGTCGAGGCCCGGTCCGTCGAAGTGGAATTCGTGGGGCGTGACATGGACATGGGGTTTCATCACTTCGCGCTTTCCCCCGGCGAGGATGGGGTTTTTCGCGGCGAAGGCCAGCTATCCTTCTGTACCGACGCTGTCATGCCCTGGCAGGCCATCGTGGTGGTGGAAACCGCCGATGGCCGACTGGGGAGCCGTTTCGACTTTGATGTGGAGCGACCCGGGCGATGAAACGCAAGGGTATCCGGATGGGACCGGGGGCAGCGCCGGCGAGTCGTCTTCGTGCTGATCTCCGTGGATCCCGAGCGGGGCACCTTGGAGCACCTTGACGAATACTCCGGTTTCTTCGGCGATGCCTTCATCGCTGCCACCGGCACCCAGGCGCAGTTGAGCGGCCAAGATGTCCGCTTATCAGTTTCGCTCGACAGGCGCCTCGAGCCTGTCGATCATGGCCATCAGCGCCGAAACCTGACTACCCTGGCGGGAGTCATGCATAGGGTCGAGCTGCCAGGTACTCTCGGTGAAGCCCCACCAGTCCCAGCAACCCTGGGGATTGGCCAGGCTGGTTTCCGCCTGGGGGTAGAGCACCACGCGCTGGTTGGCGCCTGCCCAGGCATTCAGCCCGTTGCGGCGTACGAAGGTATCGCCGAGTGTCTCGCTGGCCATGCCACAGCCGTGCAGGGCGATGGTCAGGTCGCAGCCCCCCATTTCACATCCCTCCGGCACGAACAGGTAGCCGCTGTCGGCGAATCCCTTGGTATCGAATGCCGACTGGTCGAATCGCGTCAGGATACCCGCGGGCGTCGCGTCGGGCGCCGGGGGGCTGAGGTCGCCATGCAGCCAGGTCAAGGCCTCGCCGGCGATATCCAGGTCGCAGGCCAGCAGGTAAGCCGCGCTTCCCGATCGACAGTCGTCCTGTTCGCTCGGGGCCAGGCGTGGCGTGGCGTCGATAGGCCATCCATGGCCGGCACCATCGGTCTCCAGATAGCGCAACTGTGTCTCGGGGTCTGCCAGCCACCCCGAGAGCTGCTCCGCCAGGGCCCTGCCCAGCGAGGGGGCAATGACGTCGTCTTCGCCGCCTTGCCAGACGAAGGCCTTCAATGATGCCAGTGCCTCGAGGCTACCCACCAGGTCCCGTTCCAGATAGTCCCGATGGCGTGTTTCCAGAGCGGCCATGTCGGGAGGCCCCAGCCGGGTATACATGCACTGGCCCAGTGCCAGGCTCAGGGTGCCGCGAGCGCAGCCCCAGGGGCCGGCAGCGAGCACGCCGAGGCCCGCAAAGCGGCTCGGCCAGGCAACGGCCAGTTGGGTCGCCATGTAGCCCCCTGACGAGACCCCGATCACGCTGGTCGACTCGGGATTCAGGCCAAGACGCGGAAGCTCGGCGGGTGGCTCCTCAGCGGCAACAGGGCTAGTCGTCAATGCCAGGAGAAGGCCGACCGTCAATGACAAGGCGGTGATCTTCATGCGCAGCGGATCACTCGCCGTCGATACCGAGCAGTTCGACCTTGAAGATCAGTGTCTCGTTAGGCCCGATGGGTCCCTGGCCCTGGTCGCCATAGGCCAGGTCGGAGGGAATCACGATCTCCCAAACATCGCCCACGTTCATCAACTGAAGGGCTTCCTGCCAGCCCGGGATCACCTGGCCGACCTGGAAACTCACCGGCTCTCCACGCTCGTAGGAACTGTCGAACACGGTGCCATCGATCAACTTGCCCTCGTAATGCACCTCGACGGTATCATCGGTCGCCGGAGTCTCGCCGTCACCGCTCTCTAGCGCTCGATACTGCAGGCCCGAGTCGGTGATGGTCACGCCATCCTGCTCGGCGTTTTCCGCCAGGTAGGCCTCGCCCTCGGCACGATTGGCCTCTGCTTGCTGAGCGGTCTCGGCCTCGCGGGCGGCCATGGCCTCCTGCTGGAAAGCCATCAGCGATTCGGCCATTTCCTCATCGCTCATCGCCAGTTCTTCGCCAGCGAAGACATCATTGATGGCCTGGGTGAAGGCATCGACATCGAGGTCTGTGACATCCTGCTGGATGCTCTGTCCGAGTGTCACCCCGAGGCTGTAGCCCAGGCGCTCATCATCGGTTTCCGGGGCGGCCAGGACCATGGGGGCGGCGCCCAGCAGGGCGACCAGGGAAGCGGAAGTCAGCAGTGTCTTCATGAAAAAAACCTTTTGGTTGGGCGCGTTGGCGCCTGGGTTCTTGAGGAAAGGGTGTAGCGAGTCTCTGTGACCCTAACAGGGCCGGGCCGGTTCCGCATCTGCAGGAGGCAGCTCGGGAACCGGCCCGGTCAAGGGGCACGGCTGACGTCAGACGACCAGAACGGGGCAGTGTGCCGAACCGGCCACTCGCTGGGAGACACTGCCCAGCAGATTATCGCCGTTGGTCCCTTGGGAGCCGATCACGATCAGGTCACATTCCCGCTTCCGTGCGAAGCGCACGATGATGCGAGACGGGCGCCCCCCCTTCACGAAGGCGCGTATCCTGGTAGGTTCCACACCCATCTCGATGGCGTGCTGCTTGGCATGCACGGCGATGTCGGTTGCGTATTCCTTGAGGGCATCATCTGGGATCTCAAGCTTCTCTGGCCGCACCATGGAGAGCGAGGCCTCAAGCAGGCTGTGATGCTTGAATACACAGAGGATATAGAGTTCGGCACCGGTCAACAGCTGGAGACCCACGGCCTTTTCCAGCGCCTTCAAGGCGCCCTTCGAGCCGTCCACCGGTATCAGTATCCGATTGAACATCGTGATTTTCTCCTTGTGTCAGCGGATCAACGGAATGCCAGGTCGCGCAGGAAGAGAGCGATCTGCGGGAACATGATCAGCAGTGCCGCGGCGAGGATCAGCATGAACACGAAGGGCGGTGTGCCCTTGATGACGTCCCAGTAGGGGCGCTTGAAGATGGCGATGGCGGTGAAAATGTCGCAGCCGAAGGGAGGTGTCGCGGAGCCGATGGCCACCTGCAGGGTAATCAGGATCCCCACCAGGACCGGATCGAGGCCCGTTGCCGCAATGGCCGGGGCGAAGATCGGCGTCAGTACCAGGATCACCACGATGGGATCGACGAACATGCAGGCGACGAAGAAGGAGATACAGATCGCGATCAGAACCCCTGTCGGGCCGGCCTCGTTGATGCCCACCGCCGCGAGGAGTGCCTGGGGGATCTGGGCGAAGGAGATGATCCACGAGAAACTATTGCCGACGGCCACCAGAATGAAGACGACGGCGGTGATCAGGCCGGTGGACTTGGCGATGGCGTAGATGTTGCTGATCTTGAGGGAACGGAAGACGATGAATTCGAGGAAGATGGCGTAGAGCACGCAGGCCGCCGCCGCCTCGGTGGGGCTGAAGATGCCGCCGTAGATACCCCCCACGATGATTACCGGGAAGCCAAGCGGCCAGAGGGCCATGCGCACGGCCGTCAGACGCTCGCTCCAATCGGCTCTCGGCTCCGTGGGCACGTCACGGATGACGGCGTAGAGCACGGAATAGGCCGAGAACATTATCAGGATCATGATGCCCGGGCCGATACCGGCGATGAACAGCTCGCCAATGGAGGTGCCCGAGATGACCCCATAGATGATCATGCCGATGCTCGGCGGGATCAAAAAGGCGATGTCACTGGCGTTGATGATCAGCGCCAGGGTGAAGGAATCGGAATAACCGGCCTTGAGCATCTTGGGACGCAGGGGGGAGCCGACGGCGACCACCGTGGCCTGGGTGGAGCCAGAGACCGCACCGAAGAGGGTACAGGAGGCGGCGGTGCTGACCGCCAGACCGCCCTTCACATGACCGATGAAGGACATGACCATGGCGATCAGGCGGTCCGCCGACTGGCCGCGCGTCATGATATCCGCGGCGAGGATGAACATGGGGACGGCGATCAGCGAGGCAGGACGGATGCCGGCCATCATTTGCTGGATCAGGGTGCCCATCTGGCCGAACCCATCGAACATCATGAAGAAACCGATGATCGCGGCGGCCGTCAGCGGAATCATCATCGGAAAGCCCAGCAGCAGCAGGGCGATCATGGTGGTAACCATTATTGTCGTCATCGTGCGTTCCCCCGGGCTCAGCCCTGCGTCAGACTTCCGTTTCGGTATCCTTGTAACCGTCGACTACGCCGGTTGACAGGTAGACGTCCCGCGATGTCAGGTTCTTGATGGCCGTTAGCAGGTACTGGATCCCGGTGATCAGGAAGCCCAGCGGCACCCAGACATAGATGATCCATACGGGAAGGCTCGTGGCGGGCAGCACCCTGCCCTTGGAATAGAGGTCGAGGATATAGATGATCGAGTAGTAGAGCAGGAAAAACATGATCAGGGCGGTAAATAGCGATATGACGATCATCAGCGCCTTTCGACCGCCTGCCGGCAGGGCATCATAGATGGCCGACATGCGGATATGGCGGCCGTGCCGGGCCGCGTAACCGATACCGGCGAAGGTGATCATGATGATCAGGATGCGGTTGATCTCGCCCGAGACCATGATGCTTTCCCCGAAGACGAAGCGCCCGATCACGTTGGCGATGGTATTGGTTGCCATGAGCAGAACACCCATGGCCAATATCACCGCCTCGAGCTTGCTGATGAAGGTGTCGATTACACCCAGGAATCCCGGCAGGCCGGATTTATAGTTCTTTTCGGTTTCTTCGGCATCGGTCATGATCCTGCTCCCTTTGATTCGGACGCCAGGCCAGTCATTCTTTTCAACAGCATACTGTCTTGTCGGTCGTCATGTGAAAGCGGCATCAACGCTGGGTGCACGCTGCTGGTGTACGGAAATCGCTTGTCCAGAAACAACAGGGGGGTGGCCCGGACAGGCCACCCCCTTCAAGGTTGAGGCTGGCGGTAATTATTCCGCGTCTTCGGTCACAGCCTCGAGGTCGGCCTTGAACTGGTTCAGCAACTTCTCACCCTTCTCATCGGTAATCTCGAGGAATTTTTCCTCGACTTGCGGGGCGCGTTCCTTGAAGGCCGCAATCTGTTCGTCGTTGAGGCGAGTCACCGTGCACTCGTCACAGGCCGCCATGATCTTGTCCAGTGACTCCTGTGCGAGGCCCTGGATGTGATCGATGGTTTGGTCATAGGCGGCGTCTGAGGCGTCACGAACCAGCTGCTGGTCTTCCTCTGAGAGGCCATCGAAGAAGTCCTTGTTGGCCATCATGGCGGTGGTGAACCAGCCATGGCTGGTGAAGGTCAGGTTCGGGGATACCTCGTAGAGGCCACCGGACTCGATCCAGAAGATCGGGTTTTCCTGGCCATCGAGGATGCCGGTCTGTAGGGCACCATAGACCTCGCCCCAGGGCAATGGTGTCGGGGTGGCACCGAAGGCATCGTAGGTCGCGGAGAGCAGCGGGTTGGTCATCACCCGGATCTTCTTGTTGTCGAAATCTTCCGGTGAGGTGATGGGTTCGTCGGCGGTGACCACCATCTCGCCTTCGGGGTACATCTGCAGCAATTCGAGCCCGTGCTCGGCGTAGAGTTCCGGGAACATTTCGTTGATGGCGACGCTTTCGTCGAAGAACTCGAGAACGGTCTCCATGTCCGTCGGCAGCAGGTAGGGGATGAAGAAGATCTGCGCCGCCGGGATCAATGCACCGGTGAAGCCGGGGGACTGGTTGACGAACTGCAGGATGCCGTTCTGGGTCTGTTCCATGACGTCGTCGGATTCGCCGAGTTCGCCGAATCGGAAGACCTGGACTGAATTGTCGGAATTTTCCTCAATGTAGTCCTTGAAGGCATAGGCGAACACATCCTGAACGTCACCCTCATATTCTTCATGAGCATAGCGCCAGTTGGCGGATTGTGCGGCTGCCGACATGCCGAACAGCAGAGCGCCAATGCTGGCGGTGGTGATTAACTTGGTAGCTTTCATTCGTCTCATACCCTCTTGGTTGGGATTGTGGAAAACGCCAGGCGTCGTCAACAACCTGCAGGTTTGTAAACCTGCATGACTCCTTGAGGCTAGCGCGTGCCCGAGAAGGGGTCAATAGAGGCTTGCAGCCTTTGCAGGAGGCAAAGGTGAACCATTTCCTGAAGCTGGAAGGCCTCGGAAAGGTATTCCGTCAATCCTGGCCGAAGGCTGGGCAGGGCCTGGGGTCGGGCCTCCAGGGTCAGGGACTGCAGGCGTCGCAGGCTTTCCTTTTCCGCCTGGAGTTCGGCGTCTTTCAGGGTCTGGCGCAGCGCCGCCACCTGGGTTCCGTGGGCAGCTTCAACCTTGAGTTCACGGCGAAGCCGTCGCAGGGGGGCGGTGATCTCCTGTTGCCAGCGGCGTATCCCGTCCAGTCCCTCGGGATCATCGGCCAGGCTTAGGCCGTGGTGAAAGAGCCAGCAGCGCCACAGGAGTTCGCAGACATCCACCCCGGCCTCATCCTGGAGTTTAAGGCAGCTGGACTCGACCCCGGGACGAGCATAGAACTGGAAGGCGAAATCACGCAGGGGGAACTCGGCCAGTCGGCGCCGCAGACTGGCCGCCAATTCGGTAGAATCATCACTCATCTTTCGGTTGCCGTCGCAGTGTTGTCGGCAGCCCTGTGCATCGCCGAGTGGAGCCAGCATGATCGCACTGCGCCAAGTTTCCCTGCAACGCGGTACCCAATCCCTGCTCGAGGGCGCCGACCTGACCCTGCATGCCGGTCACAAGGCGGGGATCGTCGGGCCCAATGGGGCAGGCAAGTCGAGTCTCTTCAAGCTGCTGTTGAACGAACTGATCCCCGACAAGGGTGAGGTCGAGATGAGCGGTGGCCAGCGCATCGCGCATATGGCCCAGGAGGTCGAGGCCCTGGATCGCGCCATTCTCGACTATGTCCTCGATGGTGACCAGGAGCTGCGCGAGACGGAAAGGGCCCTGACGGAGGCTCGGGAGCACGACGACGCCCACCGCGAGGCCGAGCTTCACGGCACCATCGAGGCCCTGGACGGCTACTCGGCCCCGGCCCGGGCGGCGCAGTTGCTGGTAGGGCTCGGCTTCGTCCAGGCCGACCTGGAGCGCCCTCTCGCCGACTTTTCTGGGGGCTGGCGGATGCGGATCAACCTGGCTCGTACCCTCTTCATGCCCTCGGATCTCCTGCTCCTCGATGAACCGACCAACCATCTGGACCTGGATGCCCTGTTGTGGCTGGAGCAGTGGCTGATGCGTTACTCCGGCACCCTGCTGCTGATCTCCCACGACCGTGACTTCCTCGATGCCGTCTGCGATCACATCGTGCATTTCGACCGCCGGACGTTGGCGCTCTATCGGGGCAACTATTCCACCTTCGAGCGGACTCGGGCCGAAAAGCTGGCCCTGCAGCAGGCCGAGGCGGTAAAGCAGCAGGCACGGCGCGAAGAGATCGAGCGCTTCGTGGCGCGCTTCCGCTACCAGGCCAACAAGGCCCGCCAGGCCCAGAGTCGGCTCAAGATGCTCGAACGCATGGGCGATATCGCCGTGGCCCATGCCGACTCGCCCTTCCATTTCACCCTTCCGTCGTCGGACAAGACCTCACACCCCTTGCTGGTCCTGGATGAGGCACGATTGGGGTATCGCGACGAGACGGGTGGCGAGATCGCCCAGCTGGAGAAGGTCAAGGTGACCCTCCTGCCGGGGCAGCGGATCGGCCTGCTTGGCCCCAACGGTGCCGGCAAGTCCACCCTGATCAAGTCGTTGACCGGCGACCTGCCCCTCCTGGCCGGCAAGCGGGTGCCGGGCGAGCACCTGGCCATCGGTTATTTTGCCCAGCATCAGCTCGAGAGCCTGGACCTGGCGTCCACCCCTTTCCAGCACGTTCAGCGACTGTCGCCCACCGCTGCCGATCTGGATATCCGCAAGTTCCTGGGGGGCTTCGGTTTTCACGGCGACGATGTTTTCGCCCAGGTTGGCCGTTTTTCCGGTGGCGAGAAGGCGCGTCTGGCGCTGTCCCTGGTCGCCTGGCAGAAGCCCAACCTGCTGCTGCTCGACGAGCCTACCAACCACCTGGACCTGGAGATGCGAGAGGCCCTCACCGAGGCCCTGGCGAGCTTCGAGGGCACGGTGATCATCGTCTCTCACGATCGACACCTGTTGCGGGCCACCGTGGATGAGTTCTGGCGGGTGGCGGACCATCGGGTCGAGCCCTTCGACGGTGATCTGGACGATTATCGTGCCTGGCTCAAGGCACGGCTGGAGGGCGAGCGTCGGGAGGCGCGGGTCGACAAGGCCGAACGCCAGGCGACGACGACTGCCGCGCCCAGAGAGGATCGCAAGGCCACCCGCAAGGCATCGGCTGAGCGGCGGAAGAAGCTTCAGCCGCTCAAGTGTGACTGCGATCGTGCCGAGAAGGAAGTGGAAGAGGCCCAGGCGGCGATCGCCAGGTTGGAGGAAACGCTTGGCGAGGCCGACCTCTATACCGATGGGGCTCGCAAGGCCGAGCTGACCCGGCTCCTGGCACGTCAGGCCGAACTCAAGGCGCGGCTCGACGAGAGGGAGGAGGCCTGGTTGGCCGCCCAGGAGGCGATGGAAAGCGCCGAGCACCAAGCTTGAAGCGCCCATCTGCTCAATGACGGGCGGCTGGTGCCGAGATGAACCTCGCCGACACTTGAATGTTATCGCAAGCGCTGAAGGCATCATCCCTGCGGCGCTCGGCGCTATCAGCTCTCCAACAGGAAAGTCACCGGCCCGTCGTTGACCAGCGCGACCTGCATATCGGCGCCGAAGGCGCCGCTGGCCACCCGGGGCCAAGCGGCCCGGGCCTTCTCGAGCAGGTAGTGGAAGAGGCGCTCACCCTCGGCGGGCGGGGCCGCGCTCGAGAAACTCGGTCGCATTCCCTTGCGGGTATCGGCCGCCAGGGTGAACTGGGGAACCAGCAACAGGCCGCCCTCGACCTGTTGCAGGTCGAGGTTCATCTTGCCCTCGCCATCGCTGAACACGCGGTAGTGCAGCAGCCGGTGGAGTAGCCGCTCGGCCCTCGCCTCGTCGTCGCCCTTTTCCACGCCCACCAAGGCCAGCAGTCCCCGATCGATGGCGCCGCTTTCCTGGCCGTTCACTTCCACGCTGGCGCGCCTGACGCGCTGGATCAGGGCCTTCATGGTCGGAAGCGCCTCCTGCTCTCTGGATCCGCCGGCAAAGGTTCTGTCTACCTGTAAGGGTTGTGTATAGAAATGCTACCAGGCGCGGCAGAGCATGATGTCGCAGTGCGGCTCGGCCAGCAGGCGCTCGGTGATCTGGCTGTGCCGGCCCAGCTGGCCGCGGCTGCCCAGCGCCAGGAGGTCGGGTGGCTGGCGGCGCAGGCGAGTCAACAGCACGTCGAGGGGGTCGCCCTGGGCCAGGACGAGTTCGAGCTCGGGAACATCCTCCAGTTCGCTCATCAGTTGCTCGGTCTCGCGTTCCAGCTGGGTACGCAGGCGAGCCACTTCGCGGTCTCGCCAGCGGGCGAAGTCGCTGTCGGAACCCAGCTCCCGCTCACCGGGGATATCCCAGGCATGCAGCAGGGTCAGGCGTGCCGCGGGAAAGCGCTTGAGGGTCTCGCGCAGGGTATGGCGGGAGGTCAACGAGAAGTCGATGGGGACCAGGATGTCCTGCCACTCCTGGGTGGCCAGGTGGCTTACCGAGAGCACCGGACAGGGTGCGCTGCGGAGTACCCGGGCCAGGGTGGTACCGGCGACCAGGTCCGGTTGGCCACGCTTGCGATGGGCACCGAGGATGATCATGTCGACATCACGTTCATGCGCCTCACGGATGATTTCCGCGTAGGGAGAACCGGTGACCGTCTGGATCAGGGTCCGGGGTTCGGGGAGGGCGTAATCCTCTCGTATATCGGTGAGGATGGTCTTGATGTCAGCCACCACTGCCGCTTCCAGGTCCTGCAGGACGCGTTTGGGCAGGTAGGGGTCGAGGACATGCAGCACATCGAGGCGCGCGCCCTGCTCGATGGCCAGTCGGACGGCACGAGCGAAGGCAGAACGGTTTTCCGCGGAAAGGTCGCAAGCGAACAGCAGAGTCTGGGTCATGGCGCATCCCTCCGTGACAGCGAGTCGTCGGTCAGCCCCAACGTCATCGCTACTTAAGAATGGGCGGCGCTACGCCGGGCTGCAAGCCGAATCGGTCACCACCAGGCATGGAAGTGGTGCACCGGACCCTGTCCCTGACCCACGTCAAGTCGATGGCTGTCGGCCAGGGCATCGACGAGCCATGACTTGGCGGCGGCCACGGCATCCGGAAGGCTGTCGCCCAGTGCCAGCCGAGCGGTGATCGCCGAGGACAGGCTGCATCCGGTGCCGTGCAGGTTGCGGGTATCGACACGCGGCCCCTCGAGCCAGAGCAGGGCCTCGGGTGTGATCAGCAGGTCGGGGGAGCTGTCCTCCCGTAGATGGCCCCCCTTGAGCAGCACCGCCCCGGCGCCCAGGTCGCGAAGTCCGGTTGCCAGGATCTCCATGCCGGCGCGTGTCTCCGGTACTGCACCCGCCAGCAGGACGGCGGCTTCCGGCAGGTTGGGCGTGATCAGGTCGGCCATGGGAACCAGGATCTCGCGCACGGCTGCGATACCGGCATTGTCGACCAGGATGTCACCGCTCTTGGCCACCATGACCGGATCGAGCACGATCCAGCGAGGACGCTGGCGTTCCAGCACCCGGCGCAAGGTCTCGGCCACCTCGCGACTGGCCACCATGCCGATCTTGATGGCATCGATATGGACGTCATCCAGCAGGGCGTCGAGCTGGGCCTCGATGAAATCGGGCGGTACCGGGTGTACCCCCCTGACGCCACGGGTGTTCTGCGCCGTCAGGGCGGTGATCACACTGGTGCCATAGGCGCCCAGCGCTGAGAAGGTCTTGAGGTCGGCCTGGATGCCGGCGCCTCCGCTGGGGTCGGAACCGGCGATGGTCAGTACATTGGGCGGGATGCGTGAAGGCGTCATGGTCATCCTATAGCAGTGAGGGTAGCCAGGTCGCCAGCCCCGGGAAGAGGGCCAGGGCCAGCAGCATGGTGAGCTGCAGCCCGATGAAGGGCACCACCCCGCGGTAGATGGCGGAGGTCGGTACCGAGGCAGGTGTGACGCCACGCAGGTAGAAGAGGGCGAAACCGAAGGGCGGTGTCAGGAAGGATGTCTGCAGGTTCACCGCGATCATGATGCCCAGCCAGATGGGATCGATGCCCATGGCCAGCAGCACCGGCCCGACGATGGGGACCACCACGAAGGTGATCTCGATGAAATCGAGGATGAAGCCCAGCAGGAAGATCACCACCATGACCACCAGGGTGGCGCCGACCACGCCGCCAGGCATGGTGGAGAACATCTCGGTGACCAGCGCCTCTCCACCGAAGGCACGGAAGACCAGCGAGAAGAGGGTGGCGCCGACCAGGATCAGAAACACCATGCTGGTGACCTGGGTGGTGGTCTGTACCACGTCACGCAGGATCGGCAGGCTCAGCCGCCGATTGGCCAGGGCCAGCAGGAAGGCACCGAAGGCGCCCACCGCCGAGGCCTCGGTAGGGGTGGCGAAGCCGCCGAGGATGGAGCCCAGGACGATGACGATCAACAGGATAGGGGGAACCAGGCTCCTGAGCAGCAGCGGCCAGAGGCTGCCACTATGCCCCAGGTCCTGCATCAGTTCTTCCCGGTCGGCAGTGGGTGCCATCGAGGGTTTCCACCAGGCGATGGCCAGCATCAGGCCGATATAGGCCGCCACCAGCAAGAGGCCCGGAATCAGGGCCCCGACGAAGAGGTCCCCTACCGAGACCGTCTTCGGGCTCCATATGCCCATGTCGAGTTGGGCCTGCTGGTAGGCGTTCGAGAGGACGTCGCCGAGCAGCACCAGGGCGATGGAGGGCGGGATGATCTGGCCCAGGGTGCCGGTGGCGCAGATGCTGCCGGTGGCGAGTGCCGGGGAATAGCCGCGCTTGAGCATGGTCGGCAGGGACAGCAGGCCCATGGTGACCACGGTGGCGCCGACGATGCCGGTGGAGGCCGCCAGCAGCATGCCCACCAGGATCACCGCGATCCCCAGGCCACCGCGCAGGGTGCCGAAGGCCAGGGCCATGGTATCGAGCAGGGTGGCAGCAACCCTCGACTTCTCGAGCAGCACGCCCATCAGGATGAACAGTGGTACGGCCAGCAGCGTCTGGTTGGTCATGATTCCGTAGAGGCGGCTGGGCATGGCACCCAGGTAGCCGCTCTCGAAGGATATCGGGACACCCAGTTCGAGCAGCACGTAGCCGATTCCGGCAAATATCAGGGCGGTACCGGCCAGGGAAAGGGCCACCGGATAGCCCAGCATCAGGACACCGCAGACAGCTGCGAAGAGCACCAGGGGGATGAAATCGAGGAGGTTCACCAGCACTAGCGCTGCTCCTCACGGCTCGGCAGCCGACCGCGCAGTATCGCCACCTGACGGATGACCTGGGCGATGGCCTGGAGCATCAGGAGTGCCATCATCACCAGGATCAGGGTCTTGAGCAGGAAGACGGCGGGAATGCCGCCGTCAGGGGAGCGCTCGAGGATCGCCCAGCTGCTGCGCACATAGCCCAGGCTGGAAAGGCTGATGAAGACCACCACCGGGATCAGCAGGAAGAGGGTGCCGCCGAGGTCGATCCAGGCGCGTCCCCGGGCGGACAGTCGGCGATAGAAGATGTCCACCCTGACATGGCCATCGTGGCGAAGGGTCCAGGCGGCACCCAGCATGAAGACCATGGCATGCAGGTATATCACCGATTCCTGCATCACGGTGCTGTGGATGCTGAACAGGTAGCGCAGGATGACGATGGCAAACTGCACCACCATCATGATGATCACGCACCAGGCGATGCCACGCCCGACCAGGTCGGTAAAGGCATCGAGCCTCGCGAGCAGGGGGGGGTCAGGTGTCGCGGCTGTCATTTGACCTCTCGATTCACCGCGTCCTTCTGCCTTCCCTTGAGGGCCTCCAGGCAGGCGGGTGGCATTCTCACATCGACGGCGATGGGCAAGTGATCGGAGAAGAGATGATCGAGTACCCGCACATCGTCGGCCTGCAAGGACTCGGACAACAGGATATGGTCCAGCGCCCGCCGGGGCTGCCAGGAGGGATAGCTGAGCAGGGGGCGCACGGGGTGGAGAGGCAGGGAGGCGACGAAGCGTCGATGTCCATGGAGCTGTTCCGGGGTGCAGTTGAGGTCGCCCATCACCACGACATGACGAAGTGGCTGGATGATCTCGCTCAGGTAGTCGAGCTGGCGGACTCGGCCGCGATGGCTGAGCGCCAGATGGGCGACGAAGAGATGCAGGGCATCGGGCCCTTCCCCGAAGCGGGCATGGATGGCACCACGGCCGGGCAGGGTCCCGGGCAGGCGATGCTCCTCAATCCGGCTCGGGGTCAGGCGCGAGAGCAGGCCATTGCTGTGCTGGGCGATGCGACCCAGGTTGCGATTGAGCTGCTGGAAGTGATGCGGAAACCCCGCCTTGGTGGCCAGGTACTCGACCTGGTTGACCTGGCCGGATCGGAAGCTGCCGCCATCGACTTCCTGAAGGCCGACGATGTCGAATCGCCCCATGACCTCCCCCATCATGTCCAGGCGTCGCTGGCGCTTGGGATGGGGCAGGAGATGTTGCCAACTCCGGGTCAGGTAGTGGTGGTAGGCAGACGTCTGGATACCCACCTGGAGGTTGAAGGTGAGCAGCTTGAGATGGTCGCCTTCCAGTGGCAAGGTCCTGGCATCGCCCAGATGCGACATCTCAGTCTGCATGCTCCTCGCGGACCTTCTCGACCAGGGCGCCGGCAATCTGTGGCATGTTCTCCAGGCTTCCGGCGGTTCTCGGGCTTATCAGATAGCGACCATCGACCACCAGGGCGGGGACGCCCCTGATCTGCATGGTGCGCAAGCGATTGTTTGCCTGATTGACCAGGTTCTTGACGCCGAAGGAGTTCAAGGCCTGGCGAGCCTCCTCCTCGCTGACGCCATAGCCGCTGAAGAAGTCGGCGACATCATCGACCTCTGTCAGGCTTCGGCCGTCCTCGTGGATGGCATCGAAGAAATCGTCGTGCACGGCGTCGAGTATGCCGAGTTCCTGGGCGGCATAGAAGGCGATCGCATGCTTGTCCCAGTCACCGCCCATGGTGGCCGGCATGCGCAGGAAGGCGACATCTTCCGGCTGTTCGGCAACCCAGGCATTGAGGGGATCTTCCAGGTTGTAGCAATGCGGGCAGCCGTACCAGAAGACCTCGAGGACCTCGATCTGGTCTTCCGCGACGCTGGTGTCGATGGACTCGGGAAGCGTTTCGTATTGCTGGCCCTCCACCAGAGTGGCTGCCGAGGCCAGGGTGGAAAAGCCGAGTCCCGCCAGGGCGATCATCAGGGTCTTGAACATCTTGGACTGTACTCCATTGTCGTGAAACGAGCGCCATCTGCAGGCGTCGATGCCTTGGAACACGCCAGGCGGTCAGGGTTCCCGGCATCAACCATGCGCTGCCAGGATTCCCGAGCGACGAGGGCCGCCCCAGGCCGCGTCGCTCGGATCGACCGTCAATATGTGGCTCAGTAGAGGCCGAGTACATAGTTGGCGACCGTTTCCATATCGGCATCGCTCATCTTGGCGGCGATGTCGCGCATGATGGCATTGGGGTCGTTGGCGCGTTCACCGGCGGCGAAGGCCTGCAGGGTGGAGACGGTATACTCGGCGAACTGACCCGAGAGTGCCGGGTAGACGGCGGTGCCGATGCCGTCACCCGTCGGCGAGTGGCAGGCCGCACAAGCGGGGATGCCCTTGGCCAAGTCGCCGGCGCGATACAATTCCTCGCCCCGGGGGACCAGTTCGGGGTCGGCCTGGCCGATGTTGGCGTCCTGCTCGGCGAAGTAGGCGGCCACGTCCCAGGCATCCTGGTCGGAGAAGTTGTCCACCTGCCCGGCCATCTGGGCGACTTGCCTATTACCGTCGCGGATATCCATGATCTGCTTGGCGAGATAGGACATCTGCTGCCCGGCCAAGTTGGGGAAGGCGGAGACGGCGCTGATGCCGGCCTGGCCGTGACAGGCCGCGCAGCTCTGCGCTTTCTCCTTTCCGGCGGCGGCATCGGCGTCGGCCGCAAGATCGGCGTGGGCGGCGCCCACGGCGCCCAAGGTGATTGCCAGGCTTGCCAGTAACTTTCTCATCGCTTTTCCACTGTCCCGTTATGTTGTTTGAGCGGTAGGTACCCTAAGTGCTGCCCTTGGGTGCTGCCTGTCGCGACGCTTGTCGAGGTCGGGCTGCCGCCGTGTCGGTTCGCGGACGCCGAGGGCGCGGTGATACACTAGACCCCCCCGGGTCGCAGATAAAATGATACGGCATTATAACCAATCACCCCGGCTGCGGGAATGCAAGTCGCGACCTTGTCATCTTCTACCATCGTCAGGACCCGCTCGCCATGTCGCGACTTCATTACCCGAACGCCCGCTTTCTCATCAGTGCTCCGACCCTTGCGACCTGTCCCGCCGATACCGGCGACGAAGTCGCCTTCGCTGGCCGCTCCAATGCCGGCAAGTCCAGTGCGATCAATGCCCTGACTCACCAGAAGGCGCTGGCCCGTACCTCCAAGACGCCGGGACGCACCCAGCTGATCAATTTCTTTTCCCTGGGCGACGACCTGGAGCGTCGCCTGGTGGACCTGCCGGGATACGGTTTCGCCAAGGTCCCGGAAGCGGTGAAACGCGAATGGCAGCATCATCTTTCCGATTACCTCCAGCATCGCGCCTCCCTGCGGGGCCTGGTGCTGGTGATGGATGTTCGCCATCCGCTGTCCGAATTCGACCAGACGCTGCTGGGATGGGCCGATGACAAGGCGATGCCGGTCCATATCCTGCTCACCAAGGCGGACAAGCTGAAGTCCGGCGCCGCGAAGAATGCCCTGCACCAGGTGCGTAACCGTCTGCGCGAATGGGAAGATCTGGTCAGTCTCCAGCTCTTCTCGGCGCTCAAGCACCAGGGAATCGACGAGGCCCACGCACGTCTCGACCTTTGGCTTGCGGGTGAGACTGCCGATTGATCCCCTGCTTGATCCAGTGGCCGGCAGGGCGCGTGGGTCAGGCCTTGTCGTCGTCATCCAGACGGCGTCTGGCGCGGGGATGGGCCGCATCATAGCTGGCCGCCAGGTGCTGCCAGTCCAGGCGGGTATAGACCTGAGTCGTGGAAAGGTTGGCATGCCCCAGCAGTTCCTGAACGGCACGCAGGTCCTGGCTGGATTCCAGCAGATGGCTGGCGAAGGAGTGGCGTAGCCGGTGGGGATGCAGGTGTTCGGCGAGTCCCCGGGTTCTGGCTAGCTCGGCCAGGCGTTTCTGGATGGCGCGGTGGCCGAGGCGGCCTCCACGACGTCCGACGAAGAGTCCGGTCTCGCCTTCACCTGCCAGGGTGCCCCTCACCTTCAGCCAGGCCTCTAGGGCCTGATGCGCCCGGCTGCCTACCGGCACCTGTCGTGGCTTGCTCCCCTTGCCGAGCACTCGCACGCGTCGGTTGTGCAGGTCGCCGAGGTCGAGCCCAGCCAGTTCGGCCAGGCGCAG
>JAGXGN010000060.1 GCA_024636705.1 Halomonas sp. | reverse complement strand
CGAGACCCTCTCCGCCGAAGTGGAAGCCCTTCGCGACACCTGGCGCGACCAGGCACGCAAGGTGGGAGAGAAGCGTCGCAAGGCCGCCCTGCGTTTCGCCAAGTCGGTCCAGAAGCAGCTCGCCTTCCTGGCCATGGACAAGGCCCGCTTCGAGGTGGAGGTCGAGGAACGCCAGTCGCCAGCCGTGGACGGGCTCCAGGCAGTTCGCTTCCTGATCAGTGCCAATCCCGGCCAACCCCCACGCCCCCTGACCAAGGTGGCCTCAGGCGGCGAGCTCTCGCGCATCAGCCTGGCCATTCAGGTGGTGGCGGCCCAGCACTCGACGATTCCCTGCCTGGTCTTCGATGAGGTGGATGTGGGCGTCTCGGGTGCCATCGCCGAGATCGTCGGCCAACTGCTGCGCCGCCTCGGCGACCAGGGCCAGGTCCTCACAGTGACCCACCTGCCCCAGGTGGCCGCCCAGGCCCATCAGCACCTGCACATCGAGAAGCAGGCCAAGCGAGACAGGACCCAGACACGCATGGCCATACTCGACGAGGCCGGCCGAGTCGGGGAGCTGGCCCGCATGCTCGGCGGCGTCAACCTGTCCGACCGTACCCTGGCCCATGCCAGGGAAATGCTGGATGCCAGCCAGGGGCCACACCACTGAACCCCTCGCCATCCGGCAAGCCGCAACGGACACCGGGAAAGGAAAGATAAAACCCAGCGGCCCCGATCCGAGGGGATCGGGGCCGCTGGGTGGCTCGCGTCTATCTACCTACAGAAGGCCGTTACTTCCTCTGAATGCCTTCCTGGCGAGTCGCCTTGGAACCTGCCGGGCGCACATAAAGCACCAGGGCATGGTCGACCAGTTCGAAACCGTGTTCCTCGGCAATTTCCTGCTGGCGACGCTCGATGGTCGCGTCGAAGAACTCGATGATCTCGCCGCTGTCCAGGCAGACCATGTGATCGTGATGCTCATCCTGGGAGAGCTCGAAGAGGGCATGCCCGCCGTCGAAATTATGACGAATCACCAGTCCCGCGGTCTCGAACTGGGTCAGCACGCGATAGACCGTCGCCAGACCCACGTCCTCACCGGCCTCGAGCAGTGCCTTGTAGACATCCTCGGCGCTCAGGTGGTGCTGTCCCGGAGCATTTTCCAGGATCTGCAGTATCTTCAAGCGCGGCAGGGTCACTTTCAGACCGGCCTTGCGCAATTCATGGTTCTGGTCGGCCATGTTCGCTCTTCGCAGTATCGGGTAGGGTCGGGTATGATCGACCGAATCCACGATAGTGAAGAACAGGCGCAAATGCAAAAGCTAACCGGAATCATCACCCTAACCGCGGCCTTGGTGCTGAGCAGTGGCTGCAGCTACTTCGGGGTCTACAAGCGCGACCTCCCTCAGGGCAACCTGATCACCGCCGGCATGGTCGAGCAACTCCAGCCAGGCATGAGCCGTAACCAGGTCGTCAATGTGATGGGCACGCCGCTGCTCGAGGCCCCCTTCGACGCCAATCAGTGGGACTATGTCTTCCGTCTCGATGAGGCCTACGGGGGCATCGAACAGCGTCGGGTCACCCTGACCTTCGATGGCGACCGCCTGGTCGACGTGGACCGGCAAGGGGCATTCGACAGCGACATCGAGCTGCGCGCGGCGGATGGCCTTGGCCCCAATGTGGAAGGTGCGGACCCACTGGACGCCATGCCCAGTCAGGAACCCCAGCTCCAGAGAGGTGGCACCCTTCCCCGAGGTGGCGAAACCGCCAGCCAACCCCTCGATATCTAGCGGGAAAGCGACTCGCGCCGCTGCCGGGTGACACTCCTGCCATCCATCCGAGCAGGGGATTAGCCCGGCTTGCGGATCGCGCGCTCGGCGCGTGCCATCTTGGGATCGAGTTGGAGGGGACGATAGATCTCGACGCGATCGCCCTCGCGAAGCACTCGATGGTCCGGGTCGCTCAGGCGCTTGCCGAAGATGCCCAGGTCCGTATCGGGTGAGGTCTCGGCCGGCAGTCTTGGAAAAGATGGATCACGCATCGCAAGGTCCACCGCCTGTCGAGCCGAGGTCCCCGCCGGCACCTCGAGGCCGATGATCCATTGGCGTTCGGGGAGCGCGAAGGCCACCTCGACACAGAGCTTCGAGGCGTCAGCGGCCATAGACATCATCCGCCCGACGGGTGAAGGAATTGACCAGTTGGCCCGCGACCTGCTGGAAGAGCCGCCCGAAGGCCATGCCCAGCAGCCGGTTGGCGAACTCGAATTCCATTTCCAGGCTCACATTGCAGGCATCCTCGCCGATGGGCGTGAACTGCCAGCGACCGCGCAGGCGCTTGAAGGGTCCACTGACCAGGGATAATTCGATCCGCTCCGGTTCATAGAGTTCGTTGCGGGTGGTGAAGCTCTGCTCGATGCCTGCCCGACCCAGGCTCATCTCCCCGATCAGGTGTTCGGAGTCATGTTCGATTAGCCGCGCATGGCGACAGCCCGGCAGGAATTCCGGATAGCGCTCGAAGTCGTTGACCAGATCGAACATTTCCCGGGGAGTGTGCCGCACCATGGCGGAACGATTGACCGTCGGCATTGCGCTCTCCGCTGACTTCACAGTGTCCAAGGCGTATGATAAGCGCCTGTTTCACGCCTTTAATGGTACCACGCTTCCCCCCATATCGAAGCAGGACAGCAACGCGCAGATCACGATACGAGGTTACATGGCCAACAAGAAAGGCAAGGGCAAGGGCCCCGGCAGCAACGTCATCGCCTTGAACAAGAAGGCGCGCTTCGAGTACCACATCGACGAAAGCTTCGAAGCCGGGCTAGTATTGGCCGGCTGGGAAGTGAAGAGCCTGCGCGCCGGCAAGGCACAGCTGACCGACACCTATATCCTGGTCAAGAATGGCGAGGCCTGGTTGCTCGGCAGCCACATCATGCCGCTCAACACGGCCAGCACCCACGAGATCGCTGACCCCACGCGCACTCGCAAATTACTCCTGCATCACAAGGAGATCGCCCGTATCTTCTCGCGCACCCAGGAGAAGGGACATACCTGCGTGCCGCTCAAGCTCTACTGGAAGCACAACCGGGTGAAATGCGAACTGGCCCTGGTGACCGGCAAGCAGCTGCATGACAAGCGCGCCACCGAGAAGGACCGCGACTGGCAGCGTCAGAAAGGCCGCATCATGCGTGAACAAAACAAGGCCTGAGGTGTCATAAAATCGTGCAGCCTGATAGACTGCGCGTTATGGGGGCGACACGGTTTCGACGCTGGTGACAATCCCTGCGGTGCATGCCGAGAGCGTGATGTATCTCGTAAATACCACATCACGAACTAATAGTCGCAAACGACGACAACTACGCTCAGGGCGCGCTGGCAGCCTAACAGCTGTTAGCTTCTAGCCCGGCCCCAAAGTGATGTGCCCATTCATCACGGCGGGGATACGAGCGACGACTGATGGGATCGCGACTGACGGCGTCTTCACGTCAGTCGTTAAAACTCTGAAGAATCGCGTTGCTGGATCCTGCTCGTCGGAGCCAGTCGCGTTAAATCAAATGACGAAACTAAGCATGTAGAGCCAAGGGGTGAGTGCCGGCGGACGCGGGTTCAATTCCCGCCGCCTCCACCAATTAAGTAAGAAAATCAAGCGCCTACGGGCGCTTTTTTCTTTGTCCCATCCAAAGTCCCATCCAAAGCGAAAGCGCTACCTGGCGCCCTGTTCTGCCCTGTGAGCAGGTGGAAGCACTTCACTTCCCCACGAAACGACCACGCCATGGCCGGTGCTTTTCTATTCCCGGTCGCGCCTTTTCGGTTCCCAGCCAGGGACGCCGGTTCGGTTCCGGGAATGGGACGCGGGTTCGATTCCAGGGCATCCACCACAAGGGGCAGGCTGAACTGGTCTAATTGAAACTGAAGTGGTCCCCGAAATCGGACCAGGCGCTAAGCTCTGATCAGAGCGATCAGGAGAGCCTGATCATGAGCAAGCAACGTTGGCAATACAGCAGTGACTTCAAGGCCAAGGTGGCCATCGCTGAGACAGCCACCCGGCCCACCATGCGGTAGGTGCCGGTTAGACCGGTCAATCGCCAGACCCTGCAACTGCTGAATCGTCAGCGCAGTGGCTGAGTAGCGGAACGCACAGATAGCCGTCGAGCCCTCAGCTGGCAACAATCCACCATTTGAGCGATAATGTTGCTATAACCGCCATTTGGTCGGAGAGAGTTATCATGAGCTTACAGCAGCTATCTACGGAAAAACGCAACGACATGAGTACCGCTGCCATGCGGACCTATCCCAATATCGCCCAGGACTGGGGGCTGCGCGAGCAGGAAGCCGCCCTGTTGCTGGGTGTGCCGGACTCCACCTACCGCCGTTGGCGCAATTCCCCGGAGCGGGCTCGTCTCGACGTGAATCATCTCGAGCGCATGTCACTGATCCTGGGGATCTACAAGGCCCTGCAAATTCTGCTGCCGCGCAATGACGCTGCCGATTCCTGGCTGCGCCGGCCCAACAGCAACCCCCAGTTCGGAGGGCATCCGCCCTTAGAGCGACTGCGCAGCGGCCTGGTCTCTGATCTGTATGTCGTGCGCCAGCACCTGGACGCTGCCCGTGGGGGAGGCCACGCGTGAGCTTCCCGGTATCCCGGGTGATCTGGCGCCCCAGCTATCGAGTGATCCCATCGCGCTTTCCGCCGATCGACCTGTTCGAGCGGGTCGCTACGGATACCGATTGGGCACTGCTCCAGGCACTTGAGGGCGAAACCTCGGCGCGTCTGCGCGAACAGGCCGGAGATATTCATCTCGTGCCCGAAGAAGATCGCCGCTATGGGCCGGGATGGACACCCGTCATGGCAGCATTTTGTCACTTTACTGCCAGCGGCACTCGCTTTACCGATGGCACTTTCGGCGCATACTACTGCGCCCTCAGCGAGGCCACGGCCATCGCCGAAACCCGCTACCACACAGAACGGTTCATGCGCGAATCAAGCGAGCAGCCGATGCTACTCCCCCAGCGGGTGTATCTTTCTGACCTGGAGGGTGACTTGATCGACCTTCGGGATGGCCCCGTTGGGGCTGAGGCGCTGTTGGCGCCCGACGACTGGCGGGCCGGCCAGTCCTTCGGTGTTAAGGCGCGGGAATCTAATGCTGATGGGATCGTCTACCCCAGCGTGAGAGACCCTGGGGGTGAGTGTGCCGCGGCACTTCGCCCACCGGTGATGACGGCCACACGCCAGGGGCGGCACTTGGGCTACGAGTGGGACGGGGAACAGATTCGCTATGTACTGGAGCTTAACCTTGTCGAGTGATGGTGCCTCTTCAGTGTCACGGCGGTCTCGATGAACCAGTGCAACACCGGACTAATAAGATACCCCCTTTGTCGTGATCCATAGCCGGGGCTATTGAACGCCCCTCCCTTGACCGATACGCACTAGGGCAGACAGTCACCGACAGGAGGCCTAAACTGCGCTGCAGCATCTACGCGGGGTCAGGGGGAGCATATGGCAAAGCAGGACACCAAGAGAATCGATCTGGCGCTGCAGGGCGGCGGTTCACACGGCGCCCTGACCTGGGGCGTACTAGACCGCCTGCTCGAGGACGAGCGGCTGGAGATCGACGGGATCAGCGGTACCAGTGCAGGGGCCATGAATGCCGTGGTACTGGCCGATGGGCTGCACCGGGGCGGCCGCGAGGGTGCCCGGGAGGCATTGCACGACTTCTGGAAGGCGGTCAGTGATGCGGCACGTTTTTCGCCCATCCAGCTCACCTTCTGGGATCGGTTGATGGGTAACGACAGCCTCGACCATTCACCGAGTTTTCTCTTCTTCGAGAACCTCACCCAGCTGATTGCCCCAGCCAAGCTCAACCCCCTGGCCATCAATCCGTTGCGCGACCTGGTCCTCGAGCGGGTCGATTTCGAGCGGGTCAATGCCTGTCGCAAGGTGAAGGTGTTCGTCACCGCCACCAATGTCCGCACCGGCCGGGCGACCATCTTTCGCCAACCCGAGCTGAGCGTCGACACCGTGATGGCCTCGGCATGTCTGCCCAACATGTTTCCGGCCGTGGAAATCGACGGCGAGGCTTATTGGGATGGCGGCTACAGCGGCAACCCGGCACTCTATCCGCTGGTCGACGACCAGGGCTGTCGTGACCTGGTGGTGGTGCAGATCAACCCCCTGGTGCGACAGACGCTGCCGGAAAGCGCCCGGGACATTCTCAACCGGATCAACGAGATCACCTTCAATTCCAGCCTGATCAAGGAGCTGCGCAGCATCCAGCTGTTGCAACGCCTGATCGAGGCCGAAGGGCTGGAAATGGAGACGTATCGGGCCATGCGCCTGCACCTGATCCATGCCGAGCATGAGGTCGAGAGCCTCAGCCCCTCCAGCAAGATGAATGCCGACTGGGGTTTCCTCTCCCGTCTGTATGCTCAGGGCCGAGGCTGGGCCGATCAGTGGCTGGAAGCGAATTTCGAAGCGCTTGGCGAACATTCGACCTTCGACCTTCGACCTGGAGGCGATGTTCGACGATACTTTCCGCCCGGTCTCGTCACCGGCAGCAACGCCCAAGGCACCCGACGAAGAAGCCCACTGATGATCGGTATCACGGCGATCGCGGTAGCCCTCTGCTGCTTGTCTCCGGCGTCAAAAGCACTTGATACCGGCCTCACAGGCAGCCATTATCGCGCCCAGGCGTCCACCCCTCAGGGCCTGGGCTAGTGCAAGACCGGGGTGGCCTGGAATCGAGGCAGACTGTCGTTGCTAACGACCGGCAACACCCCCGCAATGTTCAACTTTTCCCGATCTGGATTCGAACCCTCATGAGCAAAGTCCTGATTATCGGCGCCGGCGGCGTCGGTGGCGTTGTTACCCACAAGTGTGCCCAGCATCCCGAGGTGTTCAGCGAGATCTGTCTGGCGAGCCGCAACCAGGCAAAATGCCGTGCCATTGCGGCACAGCTGGAGCGCCCCATCCAGACCGCCGAGGTGGATGCCGACGACGTCGAGGCGCTGGTCGCGCTGATCGAGTCGTTCCAGCCGGACGTGCTGATCCACGTGGCCCTGCCCTATCAGGACCTAACCATCATGGAGTCCTGCCTGCGCACTGGCGTCCCCTACCTGGACACCGCCAACTACGAGCACCCGGACGAGGCCAAATTCGAGTACAAGGAGCAGTGGGCCTTCCAGGAGCGTTATGCCAAGGCGGGCAACATGGCCACCCTGGGCTGCGGCTTCGATCCGGGCATGACCAACATCTATTGCGCCTATGGCCAGAAGAACCTGTTCGACGAGATCCACCGCATCGACATCCTGGATGCCAACGGCGGCGACCATGGCTACCCCTTCGCCACCAACTTCAATCCCGAGATCAACATCCGCGAGATCACCGCCAACGGCCGTTACTGGGAAGAAGGCGAGTGGAAGGAAACCGCGCCACTGGCCGAGAAGCGCACCTTCGACTTCGACGGGATCGGCGAGAAGGATCTGTACCTGCTCTACCATGAGGAAATGGAGTCCCTGTCGCAGAATATCCACGGCCTCAAGCGGATCCGCTTCTGGATGACCTTCTCCGAGAAGTACATCACCCATCTCAAGGTACTCGAGAACGTCGGCATGACCAGCATCGAGCCGATCGAGTTCGAGGGTCGCCAGATCACCCCGCTGCAGTTCCTCAAGGCGATCCTGCCCGACCCGGCCTCACTGGGCCCGCGCACCAAGGGCAAGACCAACATCGGCGTGATCCTCGACGGCATCAAGGATGGCAAGCGTCGCAAGGTGCATATCTACAACATCTGCGACCACGAAGCCTGTTACCGCGAGGTGCAGTCTCAGGCGATCTCCTATACCACCGGCGTCCCCGCGGTGACCGGCGCCATGCTGATGCTCGAGGGCCTGTGGAAGGGCGAGGGCGTGTTCAACGTCGAGCAACTCGACCCGGATCCCTTCATGGCACGCATCGGCGACATGGGCTTGCCCTGGCAGGTGGTAGAGCTCGACCCCGACACCGACCCGCTGGCCTGATCGCGAGATGAGCGACATCGATTACCCTTTCGATATCCACGCCTGTCCCTCGCCGGCCTATGTGATCGACAATGCCCTGCTGCGCAAGAACCTGGAACTGCTGGGACGGGTCCAGGCGCGCAGCGGCGCCAGGATACTGCTGGCACTGAAGGGCTTCGCCATGTGGGACTGCTTCCCCATGATCCGCGAGTACCTGGTCGGCACCACGGCCAGCGGCCAGGACGAGGCGCGCCTGGGGGCGGAGACCTTCGGCGGCGAGGTGCACTGCTACTCGCCGGCCTTCACCGAGGAAGAGATGCAGGTGGTACTGCGCTACGCGGACCACCTCAGCTTCAACTCGCCGGGCCAGTGGCGGCGCTTCCGCGATACCGTCGTGGCGGCACCGCCCCGGGTCTCCTGCGGCATGCGGGTCAACCCGGAGCACTCCACCGGGGCGGTGCCGCTCTATGACCCCTGCGCGCCGGGCTCGCGACTCGGCACCCGGGCCGCGGACCTCTCGCCCGAGGATCTGGAGGGGCTCGAGGGCTTGCACTTCCATACCCTGTGCGAGCAGAACAGCGATGTCCTGGAAGCGACGCTGGCGGCCTTCGAGGCGAAGTTCGGCCAGTACCTGGGCCGCCTTTCGTGGGTCAACTTCGGCGGCGGGCACCACATCACCCGCGCCGACTATGACGTCGAGCGGCTCGTGTGGTTAGTCCGCGACTTCAAGGCGCGCCATCCGCACCTCGAGGTCTACCTGGAGCCCGGTGAAGCCATCGCACTGAATACCGGCTACCTGGTCTGCACGGTGCTCGATATCGTCGAGAACGACGGTACCATCGCCATTCTCGACACCTCGGCCACCGCCCACATGCCCGACGTGCTGGAGATGCCCTACCGGCCGGAGATCATCGGCGCCGGCGAACCCGGTGAGAAGGCCCACACCTACCGGCTGGGCGGGCTGACCTGCCTGGCCGGCGACGTGGTGGGCGAGTACAGCTTCGACGCCCCGCTTTCGATCGGCGACCGGCTGGTGTTCACCGACATGGCCCACTACACCATGGTCAAGACCAGCACCTTCAACGGCATGCGCCTGCCGTCGATCTGTCGGATCGACGAGGCCAGCCGCCGGGTGCGCACGGTGAAGACCTTCGGGTACGAGGACTACCGGCAACGACTCAGCTGAGAGGAGACAAGACGTGACCCAGGTCTTCAAGTTCGGCGGCGCCTCGATCCAGGACGCCGCTGCCATCCGTCGACTGGGCGAGCTGCTGGCCCGCTTCCCGGCGCGCCCCCTGGTCGTGGTCGTATCGGCCATGGGCAAGACCACCAATGCCCTGGAGGCACTGCTGGACGCGGCGCGGGAGGGCGAGACGCACGACTACCGCGACGGTCTCGAGCGTCTGCGCCGGGAACACCTCGCCACGGTCGAGACCCTGTTCGGCGCAAAGGCCGGCCCCGTCGCGGAACGCGTCGAGGCGCTGATCACCGAGCTCGACGGGCGCCATCGCCGCCATGCGGGCCGTGAGCGTGCTTTCCACTACGATCAGACCGTCTGCTTCGGCGAACTGCTTTCCACCACCATCGTCAGCGCCTGGCTCGACGAAAGCGGCATCGCCACCCGCTGGCTCGATGCGCGGGACCTGATCATCACCGATGCCTGCCACCAGGCCGCCAATATCGACTGGCACACCACCGCGCAACGCCTAGGCGAACTGGATCTCGGTAACGAAAAACTTCTGGTCACCCAGGGCTTTATCGGCAGCACCCAGGACGGGCTCTCTACCACCCTGGGCCGGGAAGGCTCGGATTTCAGTGCCGCCATCCTCGCCCACTGCCTGGACGCCGAGAAGGCCACCATCTGGAAGGACGTGCCCGGCCTCTTCAACGCCGACCCGCGGCGCTTCGACAATGCCGTGCAGCTGGCCCATCTCTCCTACGCCGAGGCCGTGGAGCTGGCCTGGCACGGCGCCAAGGTCATCCATCCCAAGACCCTGGCCCCGCTGCAGCGCAAGTCGATCCCCCTGGTGGTTCGCTCCTTCGAGACAGTCGACACGGCGGGCAGCCTCATCGATGGTGATACCCGCGATGACGGCGAGCATCCCTACTGCATCCTGAGCGAGGGGCAGACGCTACTGGAGATCCGCCCACGGGACTTCGACTTCATGGACGAGGCTCGCCAGCACGAGATCCTCGGCCACCTCGTGAAGGCCGGGCTGCATGCCGGGCTGATCGATAATACTGCCATGCGACTGATGCTCTGCCTGGATAGCCACCCCGCCCGCCTGGAGCCACTGGTCCAGTCGCTGGTTGTCGACTATGAGGTGGTGCGCCAGGACGACCTGACGCTGCTGACCGTGAGGCACCCTTCGGCCTCACTGCTGGCAGGGTTCAGCGAAGGACGCGAGATCCTCGCCGAGCGACGCAACGCCACCACCGCCCAGTACCTGTTCAGGACCGAGGCGTGTCCGGAGACCTGGCATATCCCGGGGCAATAGACATCACCCCAGCGCCTTGGCGATCAACTGCACGCCGACCACCGCCATGGCCAGGATCACCAGCCGGTAGAAGAGCACCTCGCTGACCCGGTGTTGCAGCCAGATGCCACTCCTCACCCCGAACCAGGCCACCGGCACCAGCACAATAGCCGGGCAGCGTGGATGTTCCCTGTCATGCGTAAAAACGCCGGAGCGGCAGGCCGCTCCGGCGTCCCTATCGAAGCCACGGCGGGCTCCGATGTCAAGACTCGAACAGGCCCTGTCAGGCGTTATGCATGGCCAAGCCGGTATCCAGCATACGGTTGGAGAAGCCCCATTCATTGTCATACCAGGCCATGATCTTGACCAGGCGACCATTCACACGGGTGTGATTGGTATCGAAGATGGAAGAATGCGCATCATGGTTGAAATCGATGGACACCAGGGGCTGTGAGTTCGCCGCCAGCACCTCCGAGGAAGCGGCGGCCTTCTCGATGGCCGAGTTGATCTCTTCCCTGGTGGTCTCACGACCCGCCGTGAAGGTGAGATCAACGAGTGAAACGTTGATCACCGGCACGCGCACGGCCAGGCCATCGAACCTGCCTGCCAGTTCGGGAAGTACCTTGCCCACGGCGGCAGCGGCCCCGGTCTTGGTCGGAATCATCGACTGGGTCGCGCTGCGTGCCCGATAGGGGTCCTTGTGGTAAACATCCGAAAGATTCTGATCATTGGTATAGGCGTGTACCGTGGTCATCAGGCCGCTCTCGATCCCCACGGTATCGTTCAGCACCTTGGCCACCGGGGCCAGGCAGTTGGTGGTGCAGGAGGCATTGGAGACCACCCGATGTTCGGGCTTGAGCATCTGCTCATTGACCCCGTAGACCACCATGATATCGGCATCCCCGCTGGGGGCCGAGATCAGTACCCGCTGCGCGCCGGCGGTGATGTGCTGGGAGGCGGACGCGTGGGTCGTGAAAAGACCCGTGCACTCCATCACCAGATCGACGCCCAGGTCTTTCCAGGGCAGCCTGGACGGATCACGCTGTGACAGGATGGCAATACGATCATCGCCCACGGTCATGCTGGACGCGTCATGTTCTACGTTATAGGGGAAGTGACCGTGTACGCTGTCATGGCGAAGCAGATGCGCATTGAGCGCAGGGTCACCCAGATCGTTGATGGCAACGACCTCCACGCGACTCCGGTAGTCATTCTCGTAAAGGACGCGCAGCACGTTGCGGCCAATGCGACCGAAGCCATTGATGGCGATCTTGAGCGTCATGATGTCTGTCTCCTTTATGCCGTTATGCAGTGGTGTCGGTAGTCGTGGATAACCCGAGGGACCACGAAGATGCCCCATAATGTGGTGTAAATGCGCCAAGGACTCAAGGTGTTTTTAGTAACTTTACAACATTTTGTCCCGCCAGAGGCCTTCAATGCGCCAATATTACCTGCGGATTTTCGTTTTTTTAGTGACGAAAACCCCAGCTGCCGCGGTGCAGTAAGGAAATAGTCGCAAGAACACAATGTAGTAAACTTACCAGCAAAGCGGTAGCATGATCCCGACAACAATCATTGCCCGACCGGAGGAGCCCACGATGACCACCATTCCCTTGCATGACCCCGTACGCCGTACCAAGATCGTCGCCACCCTGGGACCCGCAAGTGACCGGGAGGGGGTGCTGGAAGCCATGATCGCCGCCGGCGTCGATGTGGTACGCCTCAACTTCTCCCATGGCGATGCCGACGACCACCGCCAGCGCCTGACCCGGGTGCGGGAGATCGCCAACCGCCTCGGCCGCAGCGTGGCGGCGCTTGGCGATCTACAGGGGCCCAAGATCCGCATCGCCCGTTTCAGGGAAGGCGCCGTGGAACTCGAGGAAGGTCAATCCTTCATCCTCGACATGGCGCTGGATGCCGATGCCGGCGACGCCACCCGGGTCGGCTGTGACTACAAGACCCTGGCCGACGACGTCGCCCCAGGGGACCGCCTGCTGCTTGACGACGGTCGTCTGGTGCTCGACGTCAACCGCGTGGCCGACCACCTGATCCATACCAGCGTGCTGGTGGGCGGCAGCCTGTCCAACAACAAGGGCATCAACAAGCAGGGTGGCGGTCTCTCGGCTCCGGCGCTGACCGAAAAGGACAAGGCCGACCTCGAGACCGCCATCGACATCGGCGTGGATTACCTGGCAATTTCCTTCCCGAGAACCGCCGCGGACATGCAGCAGGCGCGTGAGTTGCTCGGCGAACGCGGCAAGGAAATTGGCCTGGTCGCGAAGCTCGAGCGCGCCGAGGCGGTGGCCGACGACGAGACACTCGACGGCATCATCCGCGCCAGCGAAGCGGTGATGGTGGCGCGTGGCGATCTCGGCGTGGAGATCGGTGACGCCAAGTTGATCGGTACCCAGAAGCGCATCATCAAGCACGCCCGCACCCTCAACCGAGCGGTGATCACCGCCACCCAGATGATGGAATCGATGATCGACTCGCCCCTGCCCACGCGGGCCGAGGTGTTCGACGTGGCCAATGCGGTCCTCGACGGTACCGATGCGGTGATGCTCTCTGCCGAGACGGCCGCCGGCGAGTACCCGGTGGAAACCATCGAGGCCGTCGACAGGGTCTGCCTGGGGGCCGAGCGCGAGCGGATGATCCAGGAATCCGGTCACCGCATTCATGAGGGCTTTTCACAGATCGACGAGACCATCGCCCTCTCGGCCATGTATGCCGCCAACCACCTCTCCGGCGTGGCCGCCATCGCCTGCATGACCGCCTCAGGCTATACCCCCCTGATCGCCTCGCGGATCAGTTCCGGCCTGCCCATCATCGGCCTCGCCCACAACCCCATCGCCCAGCGACGCATGGCGCTCTACCGCGGGGTAGTGTCGCTGCCCTTCGATACCAGTGAGATGACCGCCGAGGAACTCAACGAAAGGGCACTGGAACGCATCGTGTCGCATGGCATCGCCGAACGCGGTCACCATGTCATCCTGACCCGGGGCGATCACATGAACGCCCACGGCGGCACCAATACCCTCAAGATTCTCGAGATATAACGCCATGTCCGATATACGTCCACGGCCCAGCGTTCGCCGCACCCTGCCGGCCCGCAAGCGAATCGCACTGATCGCTCATGACGGCAAGAAGACCGAACTGCTGGAATGGGTCACATGCTGGAGAGAGACCCTGGCCGACCATGCACTGGTCGGCACCGGAACAACGGCCAGCCGCATCAGTCGCGAGCTGGGCCTCGAAGTGGATGGCCTGATGAGCGGGCCGCTGGGCGGCGACCAGCAGATCGGCACCCTGATCACCGAGCAGAAGCTCGACCTGCTGATCTTCTTCTGGGACCCATTCGCTCCCCAGCCCCATGATCCGGACATCAAGGCGCTGCTGCGCCTGGCCGCGCTGTGGAACATCCCGGTAGCCTGCAATGCCGCCAGCGCCGATTTCCTGATCAGCTCCCCCTGGCTCGACAAGACCTACGAGATGTCCATTCCCGATGCCGGTGCCTGGGTGGCCGACCGCTCCACGGTGTGATCTCGGCAGGTCGCGTCTTCAGCCACGGGTCATGGTGGCGCGATGACCCGTGCGATAGCCGTGCCAGGCCGCACTCAGCCATAGTGGAACGCTCACCAGCACATAGCCCAGGGCCAGCCAGGGTTGACCCTGGTGGAGCAACTGCAGCGTTTCGAGGCTGAACAGCGAGAAGGTAGTGAAGCCACCGCAGAACCCCGCCACCAGGAAGGGTTGCCAAGACGCCACCCGGCCGGTGGCGCGACCCGAGGCAAAGGCAACGAAGGCGGCGATCAGCCAGGAACCCAGGACATTGACGGTCAGGGTCGCCCAGGGAAAGCCCGGGCTCCAGGCGGCCAGCGAGACCAGGTAGCGAAGCGAGGCGCCCAGTGCACTGCCGACTCCCACCGCCATGTAGCCACGCCAGGCCGTCATGTCGGACCACCTGCCAGCCACCATCCGACGCCCAGCGCCACGAAACCCGCCACCAGGGTGACAGTGACATTGGCCACTGCCATGGGATGGCGACCCTGCTGCCATAGCGTCAGGGTCTGCAGGCTGAAGGAGGATACCGTCGTATACCCCCCCAATAGGCCGATGGCCGCCAACTGCCACCGAGGGTCGTCTCCACTCGGGCCCGGCAGCCCCGGCGAGCCTGCCAGTACCCCCATGGCCAGGGCGCCACTGAGATTAACGACCAGGGTGCCCCAGGGAAATCGGGTGCCGACCCATCGGCCAATGAGATCACCCACGGCCAGTCGACCCATGCCGCCCAGGGCACCACCGATCGCCACCCAGAAAAAGGCGAGAAACCCGAATACCATCTCAGTCTCCGCGACAGCGGGAAAACGACATAAAAAAGCCACCCAATATGGATGGCGAAGGAGTATCGCACGCTTGCTCGTCAGAGGTGAATCATCACCCAAGCCAATGGCGGATTATTACACAGGATATAAGTTATGTACAATTATTGTAGACATTAGCCTCACACAAGGACTGGAGTCGAGGTCGCGGCAGAAAATCCGTATCATGCCGAAGGATTAACGAGACCCCATAGGTCATCCGCCAAGCGAGGAGGAGACAGTGTGACCCCGAAGCGAGCCTTTCCCCTGATTCTGGGCTGGCTGTTGATTGCCTTGATGGCAGTCACCAGCCCCGTCAATGCCCAGCAGGCCGATACCGGTGCCGAACCACCCGCCTATTCCACCCTGGCGGCGCTCCTGGAGAACGAAGAGTCCCGCCAGCAGCTGATCGACCAACTCCGCGGCATGGCCGATGAGGCCCGACCCCAGGCTGTCGAGGAGGCACCGGCCGAGCCATCGTTGCCACGCCAGCTGGCCCAGGCCACCAGCCGCATCGTCGGCGATATCGGCAGTCAGTTCGGCGATGCCGTTGATGCGATGGCGGGCCTGTTCACCGGTGGCGTCGAGGACAGCACCTTCGACACATCGGCCTTCACCAGCGCTGCGATCAACCTGGGGCTGGTAATTCTCGCCACCCTGGTGTTTTTCGTCGTCTTCCGGCGCCTGGCCAAGCCGCTATTCACCAGCGCCAGCCAGTGGTCACTCAACGGGGCCGGTCTGACGCCGGTGCTTCGCCTGGTCATCTGTGTGGCTCTGGCTGCCGTCGTGGATGTGCTGATCGTGGCACTGGCCTATGTGGGCGGTAACCTGATCGCCACCTTCGCCGTCAGGGAAACCGGCGAACTCTCGACCCGGGCCTCGCTCTTCCTCAACGCCTTCCTGGTGATCGAACTGCTCAAGGCCGGGGTACGCATGCTGTTCTCGTCTCGCTACGAAGGGCTGCGCCTGCTGCCCATCTCGGCCGATGAGGCCTCCTACTGGAACCGCTGGCTCGCCCGTTTGATCGGCATGGTCGGCTACGGCCTGATGGTCGTGGTACCGCTGATCAATGTCTACCTGGCGCCCACCCTGGGCGCGAGTATCGGCACCCTGATCATGTTTGCGGCCTTCATCTATGCGATCACGGTGGTGCTGGCCAATCGGGTACGCTTGCGCGCTGCGATCAACGACAAGGCAAGCCGCACCAGCATGGCCGCTACACGTGTCTCGCTGCAGCTGTTCGCCCGCACCTGGCACCTCTTCGCCCTGGCCTATTTCCTGATGGTCCTGGTGCTGACCCTGACACGCCCCGCGGACGCCCTGCCCTTCGTGCTCTTCGCCACCCTCAAGACCCTTGCGGCTGTGGTGGTGGGCCTGCTGGTCTCGAGCCTGCTGACCCAGACCATCGGGCGCCGTATACGCCTGGGCGACGACCTGCGCCGCAAGCTCCCTCAGCTGGAGCCGAGGCTCAACAGCTATGTGCCCAATGCCCTACGTGTGCTGCGCACTATCATCCTGATCGCCGTCGTCATGGTCGTGCTGAACGCCTGGGGCGCCTTCGATCTGGCAACCTGGTACGCCTCCGAGGCGGGACGCGGACTGGTCGGCAAACTG
>JAGXGN010000059.1 GCA_024636705.1 Halomonas sp. | reverse complement strand
GTGATGGCCGAGTCGGCGCGGGTCGGCCTGCCGGAGACCCGGCTGGGCCTCCTGCCGGGATGGGGAGGATGTGTGCGTCTGCCGCGCCTCATCGGCGCCGACAACGCCATCGAGTGGATCGCCGGCGGCACCGAGAATTCGGCAGATACTGCGCTGGAAATGCATGCCGTGGATGCGGTGGTACCGGTGGCGCAACTCGATGCTGCCGCCCTGGATCTCCTGTCCCGCGCCATTGGCGGTGAACTGGATCATCGGCCCCGACGCGCCGAGAAATCGAGTCCCCTCAG
The DNA here is from genome assembly GCA_024636705.1 of Halomonas sp. Lineage (GTDB taxonomy): Bacteria > Pseudomonadota > Gammaproteobacteria > Pseudomonadales > Halomonadaceae > Halomonas. The sequence continues at coordinate 6,905 of JAGXGN010000059.1, read as the reverse complement.
GCTCGATCCCATCGAGCAGATGATGGCCTTCGAGACCGCCAAGGGCTATGTGGCCGGCAAGGCCGGGCCGCATTATCCGGCACCGGTGGAGGTCATCAAGGTCATTCAGAAGGGCAGTGGCGAGGGGCGTGGCCGTGCCCAGGCCATCGAGACTGCGGCCTTTGCCAGGCTGGCGATGACCGAAGCCTGCTATCACCTGGTGGGCCTCTTCCTCAATGACCAGGTGGTCAAGAAGAAGGCCGGCAATCACGCAAGGCAGGCGCGTCCCGTGAATCAAGCCGCCGTGCTGGGGGCCGGTATCATGGGTGGCGGCATCGCCTACCAGAGTGCGTCCAAGGGCACGCCGATCCTCATGAAGGATATCAAGGCCGAGGCCATCGAACTCGGCCTCAAGGAGGCGCGCAAGCTGTTCGCCAAGCAGGTCGAGCGTGGCAAGTTCTCAAGCGAGCGGATGGCCGAGAGGCTCACCAACATCCGCCCGACGCTCTCCTACGGGGATTTCGGCAATGTGGACCTGGTGGTCGAAGCAGTGGTCGAGAATCTCGGGATCAAGCAGACCGCGCTCAGCGAGGTGGAGGCACAGGTGGGCGAAGATACCATCCTCACCTCCAATACCTCGACAATTTCCATTACCCGCCTGGCCGAGAGCCTGAAGCGCCCGGAGAACTTCTGCGGCATGCACTTCTTCAACCCGGTTCATCGCATGCCCCTGGTGGAGGTCATTCGCGGAGAAAAATCCGGTGACACCGCCGTGGCGACCACCGTTGCCTATGCCCGCGCCATGGGCAAGACGCCGATCGTGGTCAAGGATTGCCCGGGCTTTCTGGTCAACCGTGTGCTCTTCCCCTATCTCGACGGCTTCAGCCGGCTGGTGGCTCAGGGCGCGGACTTCCGGCATGTCGACAAGGTCATGGAGGCCTTCGGTTGGCCCATGGGTCCGGCTTACCTTCTCGATGTGGTGGGCATGGACACGGCGGTCCACGCCGGCGAGGTGATGGCCGAGGCTTACCCCGACCGCATGGGTGGTGTCGGCGACAAGGGGGTGATCCAGGTCATGGTCGATAACGACCGCCTGGGCCAGAAGAACACCAGGGGCTTCTATGCCTACGAGGAAGGCAGGAAGGGCAAGCCCGTCAAGGCCATCGGCGAGGCTGCCATCGATCTGGTCAAGGGCGTGGTAACCTCGCACAAGAGCTACTCCGACGAGTCGATCATCTCCCGTATGATGGTGCCTCTGTGCCTGGAGGCGGTGCGCTGCCTGGAGGATGGTATCGTCGAGACCCCCGCCGAAGCCGACATGGCACTGGTCTATGGTATCGGCTTTCCGCCTTTCCGCGGCGGTGCCCTGCGCTATATCGATGCCATGGGCCTGGCGGCCTTCGTCGACCTGGCCGAGGGGCTCGCCGATGAGTGGGGTCCGCTCTATGCCCCCACCGAAAGCCTGCGGCGGATGGCCGAGGCAAATGAGGCTTTCTACTCTGCGGTCGATCGGCATTGACCTCCATCACGAAGAGGAGTCGCGAGTCATGAGATTGAATCCCAGAGATGTCGTGGTGGTCGATGCGGTGCGTACTGCCATGGCCAAGGCCAAGCATGGCGCCTTTCGCCACGTGCGAGCCGAGACCCTTTCCGCTGCGGTGATGCAGGCGCTTCTCGAGCGCAATCCGGGACTCGACCCGGCCGAGATCGATGATGTGACCTGGGGCTGTGTCAACCAGACGCTGGAACAGGGCATGAATATCGCCCGTAATGCGGCGATCCTGACCGACATCCCGCGCAGTGTGCCGGCCCAGACCATCAATCGCCTATGCGGCTCCTCGATGAGTGCGCTGCATATCGCCACGGCGAACATCAAGGCCGGTATGGGTGACGTCTATCTTATTGGCGGCGTGGAGCATATGGAACATCTGCCCATGACCCATGGCGTGGACGTCAACCCCGCCGCCAGCAAGCATATCGCCAAGGCGGCCATGATGATGGGGCTCACCGCCGAGTTGCTGGGCAGGATGCATGGCGTTTCCCGCCAGGAGCAGGACGCCTTCGGCGTGCGTTCCCACCAGCGTGCCCAGGCCGCCAGGGAAAAGGGCGGCTTCGACAACGAGATCATCGATGTCGAGGGCCATGACGCCCGGGGATTTCGGGTGATGGTCTCTGACGACGAGGTGATTCGTGCCGATGCCAGCCTGGCGGCGCTGGCCGACCTCAAGCCGGTATTCGACCCGCGTCATGGCACCATTACGGCGGGGACCTCGTCGGCCCTCTCGGTGGGCGCCGCAGGCATGGTCGTGATGAGTCTCGAACGTGCCCAGGCGCTGGGGCTCGAACCCATCGCCCGGGTGGTCTCCACCGGCGTGGCCGGTTGCGATGCCTCGATCATGGGCTATGGTCCGGTGCCGGCCTCGAGGAAGGCCCTCAAGACGGCGGGATTGACCGCTGAGGACATCCAGACCGTTGAGCTCAACGAGGCTTTCGCCGCCCAGAGCCTGCCGGTCCTCAAGGACCTGGGCTTCCTCGACGCCATGGACGACAAGGTCAACCTGCATGGGGGGGCCATTGCCCTGGGTCATCCCCTCGGCTGTTCCGGAGCACGCATCTGCACCACGCTGCTAAATGTCATGCAGCAGAGGGAGGCTAGCCTGGGTCTGGCCACCATGTGCATCGGCATGGGGCAGGGCGTGGCGACGGTCTTCGAGCGTCTCGACTAGCTTCTGTACAAGCCGAACGGCATCCATCGGATGCCGTTCGGGGCTTGTCAGGGTTGGCGACTCACATAGTGCTCGTCTCTGACTCGCCAGTCCCCGATTCTGCACTCTCAGTCGGGATGCCGGCATCCTCCAGCCAGCCCTGCTCGCGGTAGTAGCGTAGGGCCCCTTCATGCAGCGGGGCGGTCAGGCCTTCCTGGAACATCTCCTGAGGGGTGAGCATACCGAAGGCCGGGTGGTAGGCCTTGAAGCGCTGGAAGTTGTCGAAGACGCTGGCCACCAGTCGATAGATGAGGTCGGGGTCCGCCGTGGTTACCAGGGTGGTATTGACACCGAAGTTGCGCACGGCGGGCTGATCGGGACCATAGAGGCCGCCGGCAATCCAGGCAGGGGTGAAGAAGGGGTAGGCGCCCACCAGCCGGTCGACGAAGTCCCCCTGGACATCCACCAGGGAGGCATTACAGAGCCTGATCGCCTGGGCAACCGAGTCGTTGGGGTGTCCCACGGTGTAGACCATGGCATCGATATTGCCATGGCAGAGTTCCATGGACTGCTGGTTGGCCGGTAATTCATTGACTAGGGGGCGTTAACAATTGTGAAGAAAACGTCAGATGATGCCGATTTTCAGTCCGGTGGCAAGCGAGAGCCACCGCTTGGCCGCATCACGCAGCGTCATGATTGACACTTCCGATGCTTTCTTCGACGCTGGTTGCTAATTCGTCAATCCCGTCCGGCCACCGAGGAGATCGATCACCATGGCCTTTGCACTCTCGACCATGCAACTGGAAAGTCCCGCTTTCAAGGCCTACTCCGACATTCCTGTCGAATATACCGGCGAGGGTGAGGATATCTCTCCGGCGCTCAACTGGAGCGGTGCACCGGAGGGAACCGAGGGGTTCGCAGTGATCTGTCATGACCCGGATGCTCCCCTGGTCCAGAACGGGCGTTATGGTTTCGTGCACTGGGTGCTCTATAACCTCTCCGGGGAGATCACCGCGCTGGCGAAGGGGAGCGACGCCGGCACCAGTGGCAAGAACGATTTTGGCAAGTCCGGTTACGGCGGGCCCATGCCCCCCGAGGGGCACGGAGTTCACCAGTACTATTTCTGGGTGCTGGCGCTGGACAAGGTCACGGACCTGCCGGAGGGACTCTCCCTTGGCGAACTGCTCGGCAAGGTGGAACCCCACCTGCTCGGCATGAACCGTCTGGTGGGCACCTACCAACGCGATTGATCCGGGTGGCTTTGCCGCTATATCTCCACCAACCTGTCTCAGGGGCGGCAGGTTGATGCCGGTGAGACGTCTCTCTTGGCATAACCCGCTGTCCCAGGTCCCGCCATCCATGCGGGTGCCCATTCAAGGCGGCTCCCCCTCCCCAGTGTCAGGGTGAGTGTCGTGCAGTCTAATACCTGTTAGCAAGATGCCAATAGGCACACACTCTGCTAGACTCTCCTCATGAAGCAAATTAATTGGAATGCGGATAAGAACCAGCAGTTGATGAGTGAGCGTGGCGTCTCCTTCGAAGACGTTTTGTTTGCCCTTCAGTCGGGTGGTTTGCTTGATGATGGACCTCATCCAAACAGGGATAAGTATCCGAACCAACGACTGTTTGTCGTTCGGATTGATGATTACGCCTGGCTAGTCCCGTACGTTGAGAATGACAGGGGATTTTTTCTCAAGACGATTATTCCCAGTCGCAAGGCCACCAAGAAATTTTTGAGGGGGTAGTATGGCCAAGACCAAATTAGATACAGAAGAGAAAGAGCTGCTGGAGGCATACGAGTCCGGGGAGTTTGAATCGGACCTGGATGCTGATCGCCGGGAGTATCTTGCCAGGGTAGCGGAAGAAACCTTCAAGAAAGACAGGCGGATCAATATCCGAATTTCCAGTCGGGATCTAGAGGCGCTTCAGAGAAGGGCGCTAGAGGAAGGGCTTCCGTACCAGTCCCTAGTGTCCAGCGTCTTGCACAAGTATGTGTCTGGCGGACTGAAGGATATCTCTGCTAACAAGTCAGGCCAGCGGACGCGCTAAAGCGCGCTGCTGCCTATTGCAGGCCAACCGTGACCTGGTCTACGAGGAAGCGCAGTTCTACATGATCGCGGTGGCGGTGCTGACCCTCACCTTCTCCTTCGCCGTCATCTACCAGCCGCTTCCCGGCCCCCAGTGTCAGGATGCTCACAAGGTCCGTTCCTGGCCGAATACGGCCTCTGCTTTGTATGTTCAGCGTAAGGCACTGCACTATGAATCGCCACGGCCGAGCAGGGTCTGTCGTGCTAGCCACCTCGAAGGAAGAGATGCCCCATGTCCGAATCGCCACCGCTGAAGGTCTACTACGACGGCATCTGCCCCGTCTGCCGGCGGGATCGTGCCCGCTATGAGCGCTGGGCGGGGGAGGCCGGTCGGCAGGTGGCGTGGTGCGATGTGACCGAGCACCAGGAGACGCTACGCGAGAAGGGCGTCGACCCGCAGGCGGCGCTGCTCTCCCTGCATGTGGAAGAGGCGGGCGGGCGCATTCAGGAGGGCATCGACGCCTATATCCTGCTGATGCGCCGGGTACCGCGCCTCAAGCCGCTAGCCTGGCTGATCGGCCTGCCGGGGCTCAAGCCGGTACTGCGCTGGTGCTATGACCGCTGGGTGAGGCGTCGCCTGGCCCAGGAGGGCCGCCTGCCCTGAGGCTTGCCGCCTCGAGCGGCTGCCCTACCTCGATGAGCCCACCCGGCGGCTCAATCGTCGTGTCTTCCTCACCGGGCGTGGCTCAGTTCTCGTGCCGGGATGACCAGTGACGCTGCATCTCGAGGAAGGTGAGTGAGGCCGACCAGGTGATCAGCATTAAGCCCATCAGTGCCTCGGTGCCCGCCATGAAGCGGAGTGGACCGGTGGGGAAGAGGTCGCCATAGCCCACCGTGGTGAAGCTGGCTGCCGAGAAGTAGATGTAGTCGAGGAAGTTGATGGCCCCGATGCCGGACAGCTCGCCGGCCAGGGGGTGTTCACCGAGCAGGGCCATGGCCACGGCGAACAGCCATATCTCGGCAATATGGGCGGCGAACAGGCCGAAGGCCAGCATGAGGAAGCGCCGGCGCAGGGTGCTGTGGGACCGTTCCAGGCGCTGCCAGAGCCTCAGCGACACCTCGTAGTGCAGCAGGATGCAGGCTGCGACGGCGATCAGGGTGATGGCCACGGCCCAGAGGTGGCCGGCATCCAGGGCGGCATCAAGCACGGGCAGGGTTCCTGTTGTCGAGATGCGGCAAGCCTAGCGCGATCACGGGGCCGACGTCACGCGGCCATGCCGCGCCCGAATGACGCCCCGGCGGGGCGCTGTTAGGATAGGCTCATCCGTCACACGCGTGACGCGCGGCCCGGCAGGCCGGCCCCCGCCGCAAGGAAGGCTGTCATGACGACGACCAATGCCACTCGGGCGGAAGCCCTGGACGACACCCTCTCGCCGCTTTCGCTCAAGCGGGTCGGCATCGATACCTATCGCGAGAACGTGGCCTACCTGAATCGCGACTGCGATCTCTATCGCGCCGAGGGTTTCCAGGCGCTCTCCAAGGTGGAGGTCCGTGCCAACGGCCAGCGCATCCTGGCGAGCCTCAACGTGGTGGACGATTCCGCCATCGTCGACGCTCAACAGCTTGGCCTCTCCGAGGACGCCTTCGGTGCCCTGGGCGTGGAGGAGGGCCATCCGGTCAGCGTCTCCCAGGCGGAGCCGCCGGCCTCGATCCCCGCCCTGCACCGCAAGCTCGCCGGCGAGCGGCTCTCCCGGGACGACTTCCGGCATATCATCCGTGACATCGCCGAGCTGCGCTACTCCAAGATCGAACTGACGGCCTTCGTGGTCGGCTGCGACCGCGGCGAGCTCGACCGCGAGGAGGTCTTCTACCTGAGCGATGCCATGAGCGGGGTCGGACGCCGCCTCGACTGGCACGAGCATCCGGTGGTCGACAAGCATTGTATCGGCGGCATTCCGGGCAATCGCACGTCCCTGCTGGTGGTGCCCATCGTCGCCGCCCACGGCCTGCTGTGCCCCAAGACCTCCTCGCGGGCCATCACCTCGCCCTCGGGTACCGCCGACACCATGGAAGTGCTGGCCAATGTCGACCTGCCCTTCGATGTACTTGGTGACATCGTGCGCACCCACCGCGGCTGCCTGGCGTGGGGCGGCACCAGCGAGCTCTCGCCCGCCGACGACGTGCTGATCTCGGT
>JAGXGN010000058.1 GCA_024636705.1 Halomonas sp. | reverse complement strand
TTCCCTGGGTTTCGAGGACCTCGCGCGCCACCCCCATCTGGCTGCCCCAGATCTCCATGGCATCGTGTTCCACCCAGCCGGGCGTCGGGTAATGCTGCCTGAATTCCTTCTGGGCGATACCGACGATCTGGGCATCGCGGTCGAAGAGGATGGCGCGGCAACTGGTGGTGCCTTGATCGAAGGACAGGATGTATTGTTTTTCCATTGGGTGTCTCCTGTGGGATGTCCGGATGGGGCTTGTTGTGGGGGTTCGGCCTCGACCAGCCTTTTTCATTACCGAACATCTATGGGGGAATGTAGGGACGTAAAGTTCTAAATACAACATTATTTGATGTTATTTTCCCTTCCCGCTTGAGTCGATTCTGAAGGCCGGCGCTCAGGGGTCCGGCCGGCGGCAAGGCGGATGTCGCCGAGGGGCACGCTCATCGGGGCGTCTCCGGACCTGAGGTTTGACTTCCTTGATGCGATTTTCGGCGGGTCTTGTCGAAGAAGGTGGGTCAAGGTGGTGGTGACCCGGCAGGCCAACCGCTAAGCTGGCGCCTGTTTTTCCCGATTCTACTGGTTTCTCGCATGTCGATACGACATGCCACCACTGCAAAAGGATGTACCTCCATGGTTGTGATGATTCTCGGGTTGCTGATCTTCCTCGGTGTCCACTCGGTGCGCATCTTCGCTGAAGACTGGCGCCGCACGCAGATTGCCAAGCGCGGAGAGCTGCCCTGGAAGATGGCCTATGGCGCCGTCTCGATTCTGGGCCTGGCCATTGCCATCTGGGGCTATGGTCAGACGCGACTGGATCCGACCTGGGTGTGGATGCCGCCGACGGGGCTTCGCCATGCCGTGGCCCTGCTGATGCTTCCCGCATTCATCCTGCTGGTGGCGGCCTATGTGCCGGCTAACCATATCAAGGCGAAGCTCGGCCATCCGATGGTCGTGGCTGTCAAGATCTGGGCCTTTGCCCATCTGCTGGTCAATGGCCGACTGGGCGATATCGTGTTTTTCGGTGCCTTCCTGATATGGGCGGTCCTCGATTTTCGCGCTGCCCGTCGCCGGCCCGGCCCTGCGCTCTCGGCGCCTGGAATGGCTGGCACCGTCTTGACCCTGGTGATCGGGCTGGTGGCCTACACGTTGTTTGCCTTCTACCTGCATCAGTGGGTGACCGGCGTCCCGGTGATGTAAGCTAGGTGGTGCCTCAAGAGGTAAAACCCACTTTCACTCCATCTTGATGAGATTTCCTTTATGGCACCTGGAACCGGAGCATAGGCGATGTCAGCAGGCTGGATGTTGTTGAAGAAATTCGTGGCATCACCCTCGACCATCGGTAGCGTGATGCCCAGCTCCAGGTTCCTCGTTCGTACCATGATGTCGGGAATCGACTGGAGCAGGACCCAAAGGATCGCCGAACTGGGTGCCGGGACCGGGGTGATTACCGATGCCATCGATGCCCGACGCCATCCCGGTTCCCGTTTCCTGTGCTTCGAAAGGGATCCGATGATGCGTCGCGACCTGGCACGGCGCTACCCGGGTGTCGATGTGCAGGATGATGCCTTTACGCTGTGCGGCCGACTCGCCGAGGTTGGCGTTACCAGCCTGGATTGTGTCGTTTCCGGCCTGCCCTTCGCCAATTTCACGCTCTCTTGTCAGAGGCGGCTGCTCGACGATATCCACCAATGCCTGGCCCCGGGCGGCATGTTCATGGCCTTCCAGTACACCCGGCAGATACAACCCTATCTGGTGTCGGTCTACTCTGGCCTGGATAGTCAGCTCGTCTGGGCCAATATTCCCCCCGCCTTCGTCTTCATCTGTCGAAAGCCGACAACGCCTGGCCAAGGGTCTCCTGACTGAGGCCAATGGTGGCTCATCTCTCCGGTTCACTGTCGGGTACACCACACTCTCGGGTCGACGGGTCTCCGTCATGGGCTGAAGGTGGCTCTCGAGGTGAGCTGAGCCAGGGGAGGAGACGACGGGTTCTTTTCCTATATGGTACTACGCTTATTCAAGCCCACTGAACCGTGACGCAATGGTCATGAAGGTGTCATCGGGTTGCGCGTTAATGAGTCGCCTAACTCACTTGGAGAGCTTGCCATGTCTTTTACACGTCGCCGTTTCCTGCAGGGCACCCTGGCCGCGAAGACCGGCATCCCGGCTGCCTTCACGCCTTACGGCACCAACGACGAGCTGATGAACTCCCTGCGCGCCAGTGATGGCGAGGGCTTCGACGTCATCATGCCGACCGTGGACCGGGTGCCGGGCTATCTGGACTATAACCTGATCTAGCCGCTGGACGTGTCGCGGATTAACTGGAGTGGCACCCTGGACAGCGCCATCGAAGGCTCAAAGGTCGGTGGTGTGGTCGACGGCAAGCGCTATTTCGCGCCCAGCGACTGGGGCACCGAGGCGATCACCTGGAACCGCCGTTTCGCCGACGTGGATCGCGCCACCCTGAGCTACGCTGACCTGTGGAACCCCGACCATGGTCAGGGTGTGACCGTGCGCGGCCACTCTGCATTTGTCGGTATCGGCCTCTGGCTGGAGCGAGAGGGCCGCCTGCCGTTCCCGCTGATCGAGTCGTATCGCAGCGAGGAGGCGATGCGCGCCAACTTCGACGTCATCCTCGAGGAGGCGGTCAAGCACAAGTCCATGTTGGCGCAGTTCTGGAATACCGAGAACGAGGCCCAGGCCGCCTTCCGCACCAACGGTGCGATCATCGGCCAGACCTGGGATTCCACCGCCTTCCGCCTGCAGCAGGAGGGCGAGGACATCGCCTACGGCGCGCCTAGGAGGGGGCCCTGGCCTGGATGGAGGGCTTCGTGATTCCCAAGAACGCCCGCAATCCGGACGCCGTCTACGAGCTGATCAACTGGTACTACACCCCCGAGGCCGGGGCCATGTTCGTCGAGGCCACTGGCTACAACTCCACCGCCAAGGGCGCTACCGAACTGTTGCCGGAGGCGACGCGCAACTTCTTCACCGAGTCCTATACCGAGGAGGACCTGGCCAACCCCTGGTGGTGGCCGATCCAGGAGCCCTGGTACGTGGCGCTGCGCAACGAGTATCAGGATCGCTACTTGAGTGCCTGAGCGTGACGCCATCGACGAGGTGACCATGGACGGCAGCGTCCGGCTTGACGAGGTGGTGATGCGCTTCGGCGACTTCACCGCCATCGACAAGACGACGCTCGAAATCGGCTCGGGGGAGTTCTTCATCTTCCTCGGTCCCTCGGGCTGCGGCAAGACCACCCTGCTCAACATGATCAGTGGTTTCCTGGTTCCCAGTGAGGGCCGGGTGTTGATCGGCGATGAGGCCATGGGCAAGGTCTCGGTCAACCGACGACCCACGGCGATGATCTTCCAGAACCTGGCGCTCTTCCCGCTGATGACGGTGTTCGAGAACATCGAGTTCGGCCTCGAGGTGCGCGGGGTCGACAAGCGCACCCGTCGCGAGACATCCGAGCGGTTGCTGGCGTTGGTGGCCCTGGAGGGCAGCGGGCCGAAGCAGATCGGTGAGCTCTCCGGCGGTCAGAAGCAGCGGGTGGCCATCGCTCGGGCCCTGGCGGTGGCGATCCTGGGCCTGCTGGGTATCTGGCTGATCCTCATGGTCACCCTGTTCGCCAACGGTATTCACCGCGCGATCTTCTTCAAGACGCTGTGGTCGAGCGTGCTGGTGACCCTGCTGACCCTGGCGGTGAGCTATCCGCTGGGCTGGTACCTGGCCAAGGTGGCCACGCCGCGCCAGGCAGCGCTGTGCCTCCTGTTGCTGATCATCCCCTTCTGGATCAACGAGATCCTGCGCACCTACTCCTGGTTCATCATCCTCGCCTTCCGCGGGCCCCTCAACGAGGTGTTGATGATGCTCAGGTTGATCGACCGGCCGATCCGCTTCCTCAGCGGCGACGCCGGGGTGATGGTGGGCATGGTCTATGCCTATATCCTCTTCATGGTGTTTCCCGTCTACAACGCCATCGAGAGCCTGGACGATAATCAGGTGCGTGCGGCCCGGGACCTGGGCGCGGGCACACTCCGTACCCACTGGCGCATCGTGATTCCCCACGCCAAGCCCGGCATCGCCACTGGCTGCTGTTCCTCAATACCGTCTCGAGCCGTGCCAAGCCCTTCCTCTATGCGCTGATCTTCTCGCCCTTGTTGACCCCGGGGGTGATCATCGGCATCTCGACGCTGATCTTCTGGCGCCAGCTGGGCGTCAGCGGGGGGATCTTCCTCACCGTGCTCGGCCAGTCCACCTTCATCGCCGCCTACGTGATGCTGATGGTTACCGCGCGGCTGCAGCGCTTCGATCGCACCATGGAGCGGGCGGCCCTGGACCTCGGCGCCAGCCAGTGGCAGATGTTCCGGCGCATCCTGCTGCCCTACCTCAAGCCGGCAATCTACTCGGCGGCGGTGATTGCCTTCCTGCAGTCCTTCGAGAACTACAATACCTCGCTGTTCGTGGTGGGCTACGACACCACCCTGACGGTCTATATCGCCTCCAAGGTGCGCACCGGCCTGACCCCGGCGGTCAATGCCCTGGGGCTGATCCTGATCCTCGTCACGGTGGTGCTGGCCGTGGCCTACGAGGTCAAGCGGCGCCGCGAGGCGGCACGCACCGTGAAGGGCGTATAGGCTCTTCGCCCTGCCGTGGGCCATCCTGCGCTTCGGTAACCGCCGCGTCAGTCGGCGGGCTGGAAGGGGCGGTCGGGCAGCCAGACGCGCACCGCCAGGCCGCCGAGGCGCGAGCGCGTGAGCGCCAGCCGGCCACCATTGAGCTTCACCAGGTCGGCCACGATAGCCAGGCCCAGGCCGCTGCCCGGGCGCTGCTCGTCGAGCCGGGCACCGCGGGCCAGCGCGGCCTGGCGCTGGGCCGCGTCCATGCCCGGCCCATCGTCTTCGACCTCCATCCAGCTCCCACCGGCATCGCTGCCGCCGCGCATCTCGACCCGGCCCTCGGCCCAGCGCAGGGCGTTGTCCAGCAGGTTGCCGACCAGCTCCTGGAGGTCCTGGGCCTCCATGCGCACGCGCATCTCGGCCGGCAGGTCATGGCTGAGGGTGATGCCGCGTCGCTCGGCCAGGCGGCCAAGCCCCGCGAGGATGGGTGTGAGCACCTCGCTGGCGGCGACCCGCGGTGCCAGGCCGGCGTCCCCGGCCGCCGAGGCGCGGGCCAGGTGGTGGCGTACCGCCGCATCGATGCGCGTCAGTTCGTCACGGATTCGTGTGCGCCGCGGCTCCTCGATCCCGTTGGCCAGGGTGGTCAGCACGCTCACCGGGGTCTTCAGCGCATGTGCCAGGTTGCCCGCGGCGTGACGCGCATGCGTCATCAGTCGTCGGTCGCGGTCCAGTACCCCGTTCATGGCCCGGGCCAGGCGCGCGAGCTCCGGCGACAGGCGGGTATCGAGGCGCTCGGCATCACCGTTCTCCACTCGCTGCAGGTCGGCCTGTATTCGGCGCAGCGGGGCCAGGCCCCAGCGAACCTGCAGGGCCAGAGTGGCCAGCAGCAGCAGCCCCAGGCCGACCAGGAAGAGCGCGACCAGGCGGGTAAAGCGGGCGAGCTCCGCGTCCAGCGTTTCCCGGGAGACGGCCACGCTGACGTGCAGGGCGTCGTCGACGGCTGCCAGGCGGATATCGCGCTCGATGACGCGCAGCATCGTCCCGCGTGGACCTGCCAGGTCGCGGAACACCACCTCGCCGTCGGCGCGCGTGGGCAAGCGCTGGTCCCACAGCGAGCGGGAGGTCAGCACCCGCTCGGCGCCGTCGCTGATCTGCCAGTACCAGCCGGAAAAGACCTGCTCGAAGCGCGGGTCGCCCAGTGAGCGTTCATGGACCAGCCGCTGCTGCGTCGGCTCCCAGGCGAGGCCGGCGACCACCACGTTGAGCAGGGCCTCCAGGCGCTCGTCGAAGGCGAGCGTGGCGGTGGTGCGGAAGTGCTGGGTCAGGCCCACGCCGGCAAGCGGCAGGGCGATCGCGAGGGCCAGCAGGGACGCCAGCAGCAGGCGACTGGCCAGCGATAGCTGCCGCAATCGACTCATGGCGCCTCGTCACCTCCGGCCAGGCGATACCCCTGGCCACGGTGGGTCTGGATGCGCGCGGCGCCCAGCTTGCGGCGCAGCCGGCTGATCTGGACATCGATGACGTTGGAATCCGGCTCGTGGTCGCGGTCGTAGACGTGCTCGGCGAGCTCGCTGCGGCTCACCACGCGGGGCGAGGCGTGGGCCAGGTAGGCCAGCAGGCGCGACTCCTGGGCGGTCAGGCTCACCGGCCGGCCAGCCAGGGTGACGCTACCGGTGTGGGTGTCGAAGGAGAGCTCGCCGATCCTCAGTACCGGATGGGCGTGGCCGTGGCTGCGCCGCACCAGAGCGCGCAGCCGGAACAGCACCTCTGCGGTCTCGAAGGGCTTGGTGACGTAGTCGTCGGCCCCGGCCGAGAAGCCGGCGGCCTTGTCGGCCCAGCGGGTGCGGGCGGTGAGCACCAGCACCGGCGTGTCGATGGCGTCCTCGCGCCACTCGGCGAGCCAGCGGCTGCCGTCGCCGTCGGGCAGGCCCAGATCGAGGATCACCGCGTCGTAGGCCTCGGTGCGCACCAGGAAGTCGGCCTCGCCGCCGGTGGTGGCGTATTCGACCAGTACCCCGGCGTCACCCAGGGCCTCGCTCAGCGCCTCGGCCAGGGCCCGGTCATCTTCCACCAGCAGCACCTTCATTTCCCGCGCCTCATGCCGTTGATGTTCACGCCCTCCATGCCGATAAGCTCGCCACTGGCGGCATCGAACTCGAATTCTACCACCTGTCCCTGGGGGCCGAGCATCTCGATCTCGTAGACCGACTGGCCGTCATCTCGCTTGAGTTCCACCTCCAGTACCTGACCGACATAGTGCGCCTCCAGCCAGTCGAGAATATCGGGCAGAGGCACGATCCGGCCACTGCGGACCGCCTCGTGAAGGTCGTGCCACCCCTCGTCTGCCGGCGCGGGGGAAGCGGCCAGCAGGACGAGGAGGGCAGCCAGCGCCGGCAGGCGCAGGTGGAAAAGTAGGCGTCGTTTCATCATTGGCACAGCTTGCCAGGCCGAACATGAATGCAGCATGAACGGCCCTGTCAGGTCACGGCAAGGTGGCCGATGATAAAACGGAGCGGCACCCATGAACGGAGGTATGACCCATGAAACGCAAGATGATCCTGACCGGCACCCTGGCCACCCTGATGAGCGTCGCCACCCTGGCCCAGGCCGATGACGACCGCCTGGCGGCGGAGCGACTCGACGACATCCTGGTCCAGGCCAGCGCCTTCGGTTTCCAGGCCTTCGAGGAGATCGAGGCCAAGCGCGATGACCGCTTCGAGGTGGATGGCTGGCTCGACGACGAGTGGCGCGCCGAGGTGCGGTTCTCGCTGGAAAGCGGCGAGAGCCTCAAGGAGGAGCGCAAGCGCCGCGAGGGTGGCGCCTGGGGCATGAGCGAGGCCGAGGTTCGCGAGGCGATGGCGTTGGCCGTGGCCGAGGGACTGGCCGAGTTCGAGGAGATCCAGGTCGACCGCGATGGCCGCATCGAGGTCGAGGGACGCGATGGCGAGGGCCGTGAGCTCGAGGTCAAGAGCAGTGGCGGTGAGCTGCTCGAGGTAGAGCGCGACGACTGAACCGCGCCGGGGCTATGCCCCGGCGATTTCCCTAAATCGGCATGGAGCCCGGCATAAAGCCCGGCATAAAGAGGACCCGGCGCTAAAGTTTCGCGCCGGGCCTTTTCGATCGGGGCTGGTTCAGGACATGCGCTGCAGGCTGCGTTCCCCGAGCCACCACTGGTGGGCCAGCGCGGCGAGCACATGGCCGGCGATGACGAACCAAAGCAGGTTGGTGAGCAGCTCATGGGTCTCTTCGAAGGCCTCCTCGAGCCACTCGATCTCGGCACCGGCCGCGATCAGAGGCGTGCCGAAGACGGTCACGCCCTCGCCGCCGCCCCAGGCCGCAAGCAGGCCGCTGAGCGGGATCATCATCAGCAGGGCATAGAGGACCAGATGGCCGAGCCACGCGGCAAGGCGCCAGTGGGCGGGTGGGGCCGGGCGGCCGCGGTTGAGGGCGCGCCAGGCCAGGCGGAAGGCGAGCAGGGCCAGCAGTGCCATCCCGATGCTCTGGTGTAGGTCTATCGCGGCAGCCTCGCCGAGACCCTCGAAGCCCTCCATCCACCAGTCGCTGCCCAGCATCAGCAGCACCAGCAGGGCCATGGACCAGTGGAGGGCGCGGGAGACGGGGCTGTAGCGGTGTTCGGTATCGAGCCCTGTCGCTTATACACATCTCCGAGCC
>JAGXGN010000057.1 GCA_024636705.1 Halomonas sp. | reverse complement strand
TTACTGGATCGAGGACGAGGACCTGCAGCGGGTCGAGATCCTTCCTCACGAGATGATTGCACCCCACCTGGGCGAGGAAGTCAGGGTGGAGGGGCAGTTCCGCTTTTCGACCAGCGAGGGGCGGCGGCTGACACTAGAGAGGGTGACGCCGGTGGTCGATATCGAGTGAAGCGGGCTGAATCATTATCCGGAGGACACGAGGAGCCATATGGAAGCCAGCAAGATTGTCGTCATGGGGGTTTCCGGGAGCGGCAAGAGCCTGGTCGGCGAACGGCTTGCCGGGACCCTGGGTATTGCCTTCTTCGACGCGGATGATTACCACAGTGTGGCCAATGTGGAGAAGATGGGAAGGGGGATGCCGCTCGATGACGCGGATCGTGCCGGCTGGCTCGATGACCTGGCCGCGCTGATTCACCGTGAACCCGCGCTGGTACTGGGGTGTTCGGCACTCAAGCGTGCCTATCGCGACCGACTGCGTCGAGCCGATCCCGGTATGGTCTTGCTGTACATGGCGGGGGACTTCGAGACCATTCGCGACCGCCTGGCGAATCGCGAGGGGCATTACTTCACCGGGGAATCGATGCTGCGCAGTCAGTTCGAGCAGCTCGAGCCACCGGGACCCGACGAGGCCCATGCGATCGATATCCGGCTGGGTCCCGAGGCGGTCCTGGCGCAGTGCCTGTCGGCACTGAAGCTGTGAAAGGGTGTGATCAACCTTCCCGCTGATGCCCCGGGGTCAGCTGGCACGCGAAACGCTGCATGATGTCGAGGGTTTCCTGGCTGACGTGGTGTTCCATGCCCTCGGCGTCGATGCGCGCGGTTTGATCACTGACACCGAGCGCCCGAAGGAATTGCAGGACGATGGCGTGGCGCTTGCTGGATTCCTCGGCCATGGCCTCGCCGGCCTGGGTCAGGAAGAGCGACCGGTAGGGTTTGCTCGCGACCAGGTCGAGGCTCTTCAGGCGGCACATCATCTTGGCCACGGTGGCCTGACTGACCCCCATGCGTGTGGCGATATCCGTAGAACGTGCCTCGCCCTGGTGCTTCAGCAGGTCGCCGATCAACTCCACATAGTCCTCGATGAGCTCGGTCTCATGAGCGTTGCGAACGGCTGCGTACTGCTTGACATGCTGATTGGTGGGCGGAAGGACATCCCCATGGCCGGGATTATCGGTATTCGGGTCGTCGGCGGAGTCGATCATCGGGCGACTATAGTCAACCTCACTTTTGTCATCAACGGGTGTCATCAACAGGGGTATCAACCGAGCTCAGCATCCAGCATGTGCCGGTCACCCTGCCAGTGAATCACACATGATCCCCCTTGGCACCCTTAAAGTTAGCCAAGGCTGAAATGTTTGCACTCCACCCTTTCCTTGTCTTATCCTTCGAGCACTGTCTTGCCTCGGGATCTGCGGTGGTGTGATCCACGAGGCCTGTCCTGACCACGGAGTGCATGATGACCGGCGCGCGACCTTTTTCCTCGATCCTTGTCCTGCTGGCCCTCGGCCTCTTGGCGTCTCTGCCTGCACAGGCGCAGGACTCACGTCTTGACCTGGTGGCCACTACCGGCATGATCGCCGATGTCCTCAGCGAGCTGGGCGGTGATCGGGTGGAGGTTCAGGGGCTGATGGGGTCGGGCACCGATCCTCACCTCTATCGCCAGACACGTAACGACGTGACCGCCATGACGCGCGCCCATGCGGTCTTATGGAACGGCCTCTACCTGGAGGCTCAGCTCGAGGACTTCCTGGAGAGACTCGCCGAGCGCAAGCCGGTCTTCACCCTCACCCTCGGGGAGTCCGTTCCCGTGGAGGCGCGACTGGC
This sequence comes from Halomonas sp., assembly GCA_024636705.1. Lineage (GTDB taxonomy): Bacteria > Pseudomonadota > Gammaproteobacteria > Pseudomonadales > Halomonadaceae > Halomonas. The sequence goes on along the minus strand of JAGXGN010000057.1, from coordinate 4,490 downwards.
CGACGAGAACTATGCCGACCAGTATGATCCGCATGTCTGGATGGCCCCGGGTCGCTGGCGTCATGTGGTCCTGGCGATCCGCGATGCCCTTGTCGAGTTGGCGCCTGCCCATGAAGCAGCCTTCACCGAGCGTGCCGATGCCTATCTGGGTGAACTAGATGCCCTTGATGCCTATGCACGGGAGGTCCTGGCGAGCGTGCCGGAGGGTAACAGGGTCCTGGTTACCGCCCATGACGCCTTCGGTTACTTCGGCGATGCCTATGGTGTCGAGGTGCTGGGGATCCAGGGATTTTCCACGGAAAGCGAGGCGGGACTGGCGCGTATCGAGGCCATGGTGGATGTGCTGGTGGAGCGTGATATCAGTGCCATCTTCATCGAGACCTCCGTCTCCGATCGCAATGTCCGCGCCCTGGTCGAGGGGGCTGCCGCCCGTGATCACGAGGTGAGGATCGCCGGAGAGCTCTTCTCCGATGCCATGGGCGAGAGCGGGACCTATAAAGGCACATGGCTGGGCATGCTGGACCACAACATCACCTTGATCGCTGGTTCCCTGGGAGGCGAGGTTCCCGAGGGCGGCCGTGCTGGGGGCCTTCGCCGGCTATCTCGGCGTGACCCTGTCCAGCGTGCGTGAGGGGTTGCCGACCGGCCCCTTGATCGTGCTCTCCGCCTTCAGCCTCTTTCTGCTGTCTTTCCTGTTCTCGCCGCGGCGTGGGGTCCTGGCCAGCCTCTTGGCCTATCGCCGGTTTCGTCATCGTGTCCATCTGCGTCAGGGGTTGCTCGCCATCGCGCGGGCCGAGCCGATCTTCGATGGGCTGACCCTGGCGCTACTGAGGCGCCACGGCCATCTTCGTCGCGACGGTGTCGCGACGCCGTCGGGACAAGCGGAGGCCCGTGATGCCGAGCATGAGGAGCGTCTCTGGGCCCTGTACCGTGAGCGGTATCCCGAGGATGCCCTCCAGCAGGAACATTCCGGGTTGACGCCCATCGCCCGGGCACTCTCGCCGGACGCCGTGATGGCGCTGGAAGGGCAGTTGTCGCCTGCCGGACAGGAGGGGCAGCGTTGAGCGATTTCATGATGTTCAGTCTCGTACCAATGACGGTGGCGGTGATCATCAGCATGACCTGTGCGCTGCTCGGCAACTTCCTGGTGCTGCGTCGCCAGAGCCCGATCGGCGATGCCATCAGTCATGTGGCACTCCCGGGGATCGTGGTCAGCTTCCTGCTGACCGGCATGCTGGCGTCGACCTCGATGATGCTCGGCGCAGGCGCCTCTGCGCTGATCACGGGGGCCATGATCGAACTGATACGACGCCTGGGTCGGGTGGAGATCAGCGCCGCCATGGGTGTTACCTTCACCAGCCTCTTCGCGGTGGGCGCCGCCAGCGTGCGTGCCCGTCCGGTCCTGGTCGACCTCCTGCTGGTGACCCTGGTGGCGGTGGCTGCCATCGCCGCCTTCGAGGCGGTGGGCTCGATCATCGTCATCGCCATGTTCATCTGTCCGGCCGCCGCCGCCAGGTTGATGACCAATCGCCTGGGGATCCAGATCGCCTTGAGCCAGTTGCTCGCCTTCGTCTCGGCGGTCATGGGGTATCTGGTGGCGGGCTATGGGCCAGGCTGGATAGGATTCGATATGTCGGTGAGTGCCGCCGGCATGATTGCCACCCTGGCGGGGTTGATCCTCTTGCTGGCCTGCCTGTTCGGGCCGCAGCGCCAGCGTGCCGGGGCGGCGCCATCATGACCGATTCGATCTCCACCGCATGGATGCAATGACATGGAAGCCCTGGCCTTCCTGGGCCCGGCGGCTCTCTACATGGTCTCGATGACCATCACCCCCGGTCCCAATAACGTGATGCTCACCGCCTCCGGGGCCAATTACGGCTTCCTGCGCACCTTGCCGCATATCTTCGGCATTCTCGGTGGCTGCTTTCTGCTCTTCGCCGGCATCGCCCTGGGGCTGGGGCTGATGTTCGAGCGCTATCCGCTGGTACAGACGGGGCTGCACCTGGTGGTGATCGACGAGGGTCAGCTCGCGGGTCACTCAGGTGCTGGGACCTGAGCGCGGAGCCAGGCGATCTCCTCGGCCCAGATCGCCGGCTCGACGGTTTCCAGCACCATGGGAATCCCGTCGATGCGCGGGTCGCGCATGAGGGTGGTGAAGGCGTCCAGCCCGATGTTGCCCTGGCCCAGGCTGTGATGACGGTCGACGCGGCTGGCGAACTCGCTCTTGGCATCGTTCAGGTGCATGCCGCGCAGGTACGCGAAGCCCACGACCTTGTCGAATTCATCCAGCGTAGCGGTGCAGGCCTCCGGGGTGCGCAGGTCGTAGCCGGCGGCGAAGGCGTGGCAGGTGTCGAGGCAGACCCCGACCCGCGATGTGTCATCGACCTGGTCGATGATCTCGGCCAGATGCTCGAAGCGCCAGCCCAGGTTGGTGCCCTGGCCGGCCGTGTTCTCGATCACCGCCGTCACGCCGCGGGTCTCGGCGAGCACCTGATTGATGGAGTCGGCGATGCGGGTGAGGCACTCGCCTTCGCTGATCTTCTTCAGGTGGCTGCCGGGATGGAAGTTGAGCAGGGTGAGGCCGAGCTGCTCGCAGCGCTGGAACTCGTCCAGAAAGGCCGCGCGGGACTTCTCGAGCCCGGCGCTCTCCGGGTGGCCGAGGTTGATCAGGTAGCTGTCGTGGGGAAGGATCTGCCCCGGGCCGAAACCGTGTGCCTCGCAGGCCGTGCGGAAGGCCTCGATGGCCTCGTCGGTCAGCGGCTTGGCACGCCACTGGCGCTGGTTCTTGGTGAACAGGGCAAAGGCATCGGCGCCGATCTCCACGGCGCGCAACACCGCCTGGTCGGGGCCGCCGGCGGCACTCACATGGGCACCGAGGTATTTCATGCGGGGTTCCTTCCGTCATTGCTTCGGTGAGGCCCTACCATAGCATCGCAAGAAGCCGCGAGCGGCACTTGCAACCAAACTCGACTTTGCAACCCCGCCAGGCCTCGCATAGGCTCATTCATGGAATGCCCGGCAGGCAGGAAGGGAGGAAAGAAGACATAGCGTGATACTCGATGACTATCGCATGGATGGCGGAGATCATCGCCACATGCTCAGGTAGGGGCGGTAGCGTGGCTGAACCTCTCCTATCGCCGTTATCCGAGTGGGCTTCTGACACCGGCAAAGCCCTTGCCCAGCACATGGGTATAGATCTGTGTCGTTTCGAGACTCTTGTGCCCCAATAGCTCCTGTACTGTGCGGATATCCGTGCCTTGGCACAGTAACTGGGTAGCAAAGCTGTGTCGCAGCGTATGGCAGGAGCCAGGGCGAGGCAGCCCTGCTGATTTCATTGCCTGTTTGACGGCCTTCTGCACCGCCGATGGGTGAATGTGGTGAAGCACGATGTTTCCTGCATTGTCACAGCAGGGGCGGCTCGACGGAAACAGCCATTGCCAGGCCAGGGAAACACCTGCGTTGGGGTACTTGTGATGCAGCGCATGGGGTAGGGTTACTGGAACACTGCCATGCTCCAGCCGACAACCAAGCTGCTGTTCAGCGACGGAGATTTTCTCTTGCAAGGCAGGAATGCAGGTCGCCGGCAGCAGAGTGGTTCTGTCCTTGTCTCCCTTGCCGGCCCTCACCGTGATGATTTGGCGTTCGACATCGATATCCCGGACGCGCAGTCGGCAGGTTTCGATGAGTCGTAATCCCGAGCCGTACATCAAGGTTCCCATCAAGTGCATGGGGCCCGTTAGAAAGCCAAGCACACGTATCACTTCCTCATGGGACAAGACTACCGGAAGACGTCGCGGCCGCCTGGCGCGTGAGAATTCACCGATATCACCCAGAGGCTGCTCGAGGACATGACGGTAGAGGAACACGAGGGCATTCAGCGCCTGATTCTGCGTGGCCGCCGCCACCTGGCGTTCCACCGCCAAATGCTCCAGGAAGGCGCGTACCTCGGGGCCTCCCATGCCGGCAGGATGTCGCACGCCATGGAAGCGAATGAAGTAGCGTATCCAGTAGCAGTAGGTCTTCTCAGTGCGCGGGCTGTAGCGTTTTACACGCATGGTAGCCCTGACTCGGTCCATCAGCTTCGGCGGCCTGTGTTGCGTATCCATAAGGCCTTTCTCTCGATGCATGGATATGCATCGCTATGTTGGTATCTGCTGTTGGCGCGCTTCAAAAGTACTGTATAAACTACTGTATATCCAGTTTCCCCTGGAGTACACCATGAAGCGCGCAGACCTCAAATCTCTCGAGCAGACCCTGGCTCGCCTCCCCGTCGATCTCAAAAAGTACTTTTCCAATCAGCTGCTTGGGCAAAACAACGCCCAAGCGGACACCCTGATCGAGACGTCAAGATCTCACCCTCCATGTCCCCACTGCGGCAATGAGCATCCTGTCAAATGGGGGCGAGCCGGTGGTTTGCCGCGGTATCGGTGCCGGAATACTGCGTGTCGCAAGACGTTCAATGGCCTTACTGGCACGCCCCTGGCCAAGCT
>JAGXGN010000056.1 GCA_024636705.1 Halomonas sp. | reverse complement strand
ATCCTGGATGCTCCCATGGTAGGCCTGTGGCGCAGAGATGAGCAGGGTAGTCGGCGGCTTGCGGAGAATGACTACGGCCTCGTGGAGCGCTTTATCGACACCATCGAGCCGTTTATTTCCGAAGAAGATGAGAATATTGACGAGGGGTTCCGGCGCGAACGCCGATGGCACTATCCTCGCGAAGCCGTCAGGGAGCTTCTCATTAATGCGCTAGCTCACCGTGACTGGACACGGTCTGTGGATATCGAGGTGGCGTGTTACTCGGATCGCCTGGAAGTTATCAGCCCTGGTGCACTCCAGAACGCCATGACGATAGAGAAAATGATCGCGGGTCAACGTTCGCCCCGCAACCCACTCATTGTCGAAGTCCTGCGCGACTATGGCTATGTAGATGCTCGCGGCATGGGAGTACGAACCAAAATCATCCCTTCCATGCGCGAGTATAATGGCACTGATCCTCAGTTCGAGCTAACCGATGATTATCTCAAGGTGGTGTTGTGGCAATGACGCTGCTCAATAAGCTGGTTCAGAACCTGCGCAGCGCCGCTGCCCATAACCCGGAAGTACAGGCGGCCCCGCATTGCATCCTGTGGCCGGATCGTGAGCGGCTCTGGGAGCCGGTGATCGCGCAGATCCAGGCCGAGATACCCGAGCTCCTAGTGCTGGGTGACTACGCCCCGGAGCAGCGCCGCGGCCCCGCCATCTGGCTGCGCTGCGCCATCGCCGGCACCCTGGAAGGCATCACGATCGACCCCGAGACGCCGCCGATCCTCTACCTGCCCGGGGTCGGCCGGCAGGACCTTCGCGCCGTCAGCGAGTGCCCGGATACGCTCAAGCCGCTGGCCGAGCTCCAATACCGGGGAGCGCTCTGGTCCCAGGTAAACGCCAAGGACTGGACACCACGCGCCTTCCTTGCCACCGAACTGGGCGGGCTTGGCCTGGATGTCGCCGGTGACTCGGCGACGCGCCGGGCACTGCTGGCCGCTCTGCCTCGGCTGCTCAATGAAGCCCTAGACGACCTTCAGGGGCGGCATCTTGATGCCGATGCGTTCAATACTCTCCTTACCGGTGGTGATCCGGTCCGGGATCTGCTGACCTGGCTGAGCCAGCCAACGGCCATGCGTCAAAAGTGGCCCGCCAACGAATGGCAGGCCTTCTGCCAGGTCTGTGATTCCCAGTACGGGATCCACCCTGAACGTCACAGCGTGCTGGAGGCTCTGGAACGCCTTGCGACCCGTCAGGGTGCCTGGAAGACAGTCTGGGGCCGCTTCAGCGAAGCCCCACAGCGCTATACCGGCATTATCGACCAGCTTCGCCAGATGCCGCCGCCTGACCTGGGCCTGTTTCCGGAACCGGACGAGATGGAACCCTGGCCACAGCTCAACACCCGGCAGGAGGATGCCCTCTACCGCGCATTATGCGATCTGGGTGACATGCCCGCCCACCAGGCCCGTGAGCGCCTGCATGAACTGGACAATGAGCATGGCATGCGCCGCGACTGGGTGTGGGCGGAGATCGACGAAAGCCCGCTGGCCATGGCGCTGGCACCGCTCTGCGACCTGGCCAGAGTGACACAGGTCAGCCTCGCCGGCGGGACCGCCGAGGACATGCGCCTTGCCTATGCCCGCGATGGCTGGCGTGCCGACGATGCGCTGCTCCATGCCCTGGCTCAGGTGACCGGCCAGCGTGAACGCGAGGCAATCTTCACCGCTGTACGAGCCGTCTACCTGCGCTGGGCCGACGAAGCAGCCAGGCACCTGCAACAGGCTTGGCAGCCTGGCATCGACGGTCTAAAGCGTGGCGAGCCTTCCCCCCATGCCCGCCAGGGCGAATGCGTGCTGTTTGTGGATGGCCTGCGTCTGGACTGCGGCAAGCGACTCGCCAAGCGTCTTTCGCGTCGCGGCCTTGAGGTCGCCGAGCATACGACCTGGGCGGCGCTACCCAGCGTGACAGGGACAGGTAAGTACGCGGTAGCCCCCATCCTCGGCAGCAGTTCGATTCAGGAAGAACCCGAGGGCTACCAGTTCACGCCGATCACATCCTATCTCTTCAAGAAGCTTCTCCGTGAGCATGGCTGGCAGGTACTGGAACGTCAGCAGGTCGAACTCCTTCACAAGGAGTCACTGGATATCTCTCAGCCGGCCTGGTGCGAGTTCGGTGATATCGATCATGCCGGCCACGATCGTGGCTGGAAGCTCGCCCAGCATGTGGATGACATGCTCGATGAGGTGGCCGAGCGTATTCAGGCCCTGCTGGCACAGGGCTGGCCACAGGTGCGGGTGGTTACCGATCATGGCTGGCTGCTGCTGCCTGGGGATCTGCCCAAGACCGAGCTGCCGGCCAGCCTGGTGGAAACCAAGTGGGGTCGCTGTGCCCAGGTCAAGCAGGGGGCAACGACCGAGGTGGCGCGTTATCCCTGGTACTGGAACGAACACGAGCATTTTGCCCTGGCCGAGAGTATCCATTGCTTCAAGGCCGGTGAGGCCTATACCCATGGCGGCCTGAGCCTGCAGGAGTGTGTGACGCCGGAGCTGGTGGTGACCGGAACCGCCGGCCCCGAGCCTAGCGTGGTGATTGATGACCTGGCCTGGAAGGGGTTGCGCTGCACCGTCGTCGTGGAGGGGCCACCGGAAGGGCTGACTCTCGACCTGAGACGGCATGCCGCCGATGCCACCAGCAGCCTGGTCGTCTCGGTAAAACCCTTCAAGCCTGGCGGAAAGGCGTCCGTGGTGGTCGAGGATGACGACAGTGAAGGCGAGCCGGCCCAGGCGGTCATCATCGATGACAGCGGGAAGGTGTTGGCCCAGTGTACAACCACCATCGGGGGCTGAGATGACAAGACAAGGAAGAGCGCATGGAACTCGATGATCTAGACCGTAAGGCGGCCGAGCTGCTGGATGGTTATCTGGTACGCAAGGATCTGGTGCGTACCTTCGCTCGCCAGTTCCCGGTGCCCACCTACGTTGTGGAGTTCCTGCTTGGCCGCTACTGTGCCAGCACCGATCCAGAAGAGATCGAGGAAGGTCTGGAGGTGGTACAGCGGCAACTTAAGTCGCGCACCATCAAGGCTGGCGAAGAGGAGCTATTCAAGGCCCGCGCCCGCGAGAAGGGCGAGATCAAGATCATCGATCTGATCACGGCTCGCCTCGATACCAATACCGATACCTACATGGCCAGCCTGCCCAGCCTGCGCCTGAAAGACGTGCGCATTCCCGATGAGCTGGTCAGCGAGCACGAGCGCATGCTCACCGGCGGCTTCTATGCCGAACTGACACTGGAATACGATGCCAGCATCGCCCAGGAGAAAGGCGGACGCCCCTTCGGTATCCGTGCCTTGCGAGAGATTCAGCTTTCCAAACGGGATGTGCTCGACGAGTTGGCCCATGCCCGTCGCGAGTTCACCACTGAAGAATGGAAAACCTTCCTGCTTCGCTCCACCGGCATCGAGGCAGCCGGCCTCAGCGATCGGCAGAAAGACGCCATGCTTCTGAGGATGGTGCCCTTCGTGGAGCGCAACTATAACCTCGTGGAGCTGGGCCCCCGCGGGACCGGCAAGAGCCACCTGTTCCAGCAGGTGTCTCCCTATGCGCATCTGATCTCGGGCGGTAAGGCCACGGTGGCGAAAATGTTCGTCAACAACGCCAACGGTCAGCGCGGCCTGGTGTGCCAGTATGACGTGGTCTGCTTCGACGAGGTGTCCGGCATTTCGTTCGACAGCAAGGACGGCGTCAACATCATGAAGGGCTACATGGAGTCAGGCGAGTTCTCCCGTGGAAAGGAGAGCATCCGCGCCGATGGCTCCATCGTCCTGGTCGGCAATTTCGAGGTGGACGTGGAGCATCAGCAGCGCATTGGGCACCTGTTTGGCCCCCTTCCGGAGGAAATGCGCCACGACACGGCCTTCATGGATCGTATCCATGCCTTCCTGCCAGGATGGGATGTGCCCAAGGTCAGCAAGGAGCTGCTTACCGACCACTTCGGCCTGGTCAGCGATTTCCTTTCGGAGTGCTGGACCCAGCTTCGTAATCAGAGCCGTGTATCCCAGTGGCAGGGGCGTGTGTTCTTCGGTGGCGCCCTCTCCGGCCGCGACACCAATGCCGTCAACAAGACCGCCGGCGGCCTGCTCAAGCTCATCTATCCCGGCGATGATCTGGCGCCAAACGATGACGATATTGAGTGGGCTATCCATATCGCCATGGAGGCCCGCCGGCGGGTCAAGGAGCAACAGAAGCGCATCGGTGCTGCCGAATTTCGCAACACTCACTTCAGCTACACCATGGGCGAAGATGGCGTCGAGAAGTTCGTCGCCACCCCCGAGCTGCAGAGCGACAACAGCATCGGCAACGATCCGTTGGAACCCGGCCAGGTGTGGAGCATCAGCCCCGGCGGCCAGGCCAACAATGGCCAGGAGGAGCACCCTGGCCTTTTCCGCATCGAGGTCAACGAGGGGCCCGGCTCCGGCGTGAAGATACTCAACAAGCCCGTACCCCCTGCCTTCAAGGAAAGCATCGGTTACGCCGAGCAGAACCTCTACACGCGCGCCGGCCAGCTGGTCGGCGACAGGGAGCCTCGCCAGCATGAGTTTACCGTGCAGTTGCGGGCCTTCGACGCCGCCAAGGCCGGCAGCAAGCTAGGCGTGGCCGCACTGATCGCCATGAGTTCTTCTCTGCTCAAACGTAGCCTGCGGGGTGGTCTGATCGTGGTCGGTGAAATCAACCTCGGCGGCTCCATCGAGCCGGTCCACAATCCGGTCACCCTGGTCGAGATTGCCGTGGAAAAAGGCGCCAGCGCCATCCTGATGCCGGTGACGTGTCGTAAGATGCTCTTCGATCTCTCTGACGAGATGGCCACCAAGGTGGACATCCAGTTCTACCTGGATGCTCGGGACGCGCTGCTGAAGTCGCTGGGAGACTGACAAGGTATAAGCCTGTTCTCCTCTGCCCCAATGAAGAGAAATGCGGCATGACTTGAGCCGACGTATGCAACAGAACAATGACGGGCAGGAAACACAACCATGAGCCGCTATCACCACAACCGCGATATCACCGCCTTGCTGAGCGCCGTAGAGCAGTGGCGTGATGCCTGCCTGCTGTCGGATGGCAGCCTGTTCAGTCCTCAGACACTATGGGCTGCCGAGCCACTGGCCGAATTGAATCGTGCCTTCATCCAGAATCCACTGGAGGGCAATCAAAGCTACCTCAACAAGCTGAAGCAGCAACTGGCCGATGTGTCTCCCCAAGCCGCGCGCCTGATGGCCGAACTGCACTGGATACTGCTGCTGTTCCCCCACAACATCAATCCCGCCACCAAGCGAGAGTTGATTCAGGAACTCTGGGGGTTGGGGGACCAGCCCTTGGACGCGGCCCATACATTGCTGAGCGATGACGTACTCAGCGGCGCCGCGCATTCCGGAACGGCCTTCAACACCCATCGCTGGCGCGAACTCGGCTACCTAATCCGGTTCGCCGAGGCGTTCAAGGCCCTACCTATCGAGCAGCGCCAGCAACTGCTTTCCAGCCACTGGACCTTCGCCGAATGGTTGGAAACGGTTCCCAGCGAAGGCTTTCGCCAGTTCCGCCATATGCTGCTCTGGCTGCTGTTTCCCGAGCACTTCGAACGCATCTGTACCGGACGGGATAAGCGCGCCATCCTGGAACATTTCGAGCAGCTCCCGATGAAGCGGCTCAAGAAGATGTCGGACATGGAGATAGACCGTGCGCTGCTGGAATTGCGTCACCGTCTCGAGGAGGAGCAAGGCGGTGAGGTGGACTTCTATGACTCGCCCTGGATCGACCAGTGGCGTCCCTCCCCGGCCACCTGGCTGATGGCCTGGAATCCCAACAACTGGCCGTGGACGTCGTTCCAGGACGACCGCCTTCAGATCGCCAGTGGCGAGAACGTTACCCTGCAATGGCGAACGGTATCCACCCAACCACGAGAGGGCGATACCTTCTACCTAGTGCGGGTAGGCCAGGAGCCCCGCGGCCTGATCGCCCGTGGCAATATCGCCTCGACGCCCTACGAGGATGGGCATTTCGACCCAGCGCGTGCCGCCAACGGGGATACTGCGAACTTCGTCGATATTACCCTTACCGACCTGCGTGACCCCGAAGTAGACCCCTACATCAGCATGGCTGAGCTGATGGCTGATACCACCGACGGCCAGACCTGGTCACCCCAGGGCTCCGGCATTGAGATCAAGTCGCTCTCGGCGAAGCGGGTCGCCAAGTTATGGGAGCACTTGCCGTCGGTTAAGGTCTCTCACGCCAAGGCCGATACGCCGAAGCAACAGGCCATCCAGATTGCACGCCCCGTCAATACGATTTACTACGGCCCACCCGGCACCGGCAAGACCTTCCACCTGCGCACCCACCTGATGCCACGCTACGAGAGTCAGGCCAACCAAGCACCCACCGGCGAGTGGCTGGAAGAGCAGCTAGGCAGCACCTCATGGTGGGAAGCCATCGCGCTGGCACTGGCTGACTTAGGCGGGAATGCCACCGTGAATGAACTGCTGATTCATCGCTTCTTCAAGGCCAAGGCTCGAGTGCAGGGCCGTGCCAACAACCCTCACCTTCGCCAGACCTGCTGGGGAGCACTACAACAACATACGGTGCTCGAGTCCAAAACCGTCAACACTGCGCCCGAAAAGCGAATTCAGCCGCTGATCTTCGATAAACAGCCAGGCGGGCGCTGGATCCTGACCGGAGAGTGGGAAGAAATCGGCGAGGGGCTGCGCGAAACGCTAGCACGGCTGCAGCAGGGACCAGCCAGCGACGACGCCCGCATCAAGCGCCACCTGATGGTGACTTTCCATCAGTCCTACAGCTACGAGGATTTCGTCGAAGGGATACGACCGCAGACCACCGAGGCCGGCGGCATCAGCTACGAGGTGCGCGACGGACTATTTAAGGCGTTCTGCCAGCGTGCAAGCCAAGACCCGCACCAGCGCTATGCGCTGTTCATCGACGAAATCAACCGCGGCAACATCTCACGTATCTTCGGCGAGCTGATCACCCTGATCGAGGCCGACAAGCGCGCCTGGTGGGACGAGGAAGGCCAGATGATCGAGGGGATCGAACTGGTGCTGCCTTACTCTGGCGAACGTTTCGGGGTGCCCAAGAACCTCGACATCTACGCCACCATGAATACCGCCGATCGCTCGATCGCACTAATGGATGCTGCACTCCGCCGGCGCTTCCATTTCCAGGAGCTGATGCCTGAGCCGAATCTTATTCCTGGCAGCCAGGGGAAAGGTTACATTCCTGACGGCGAAGACGAGTTCATCAATCTCCGCGCGCTGCTCGAAGCTATCAACCTGCGTCTGCGCTACTTGCTGCACCGCGACCAGACTTTCGGCCACGCCTATTTTACCGATGTGAAGGATCTCGATGCCCTACGCCAGGTCATGGTCTTCGACATCATCCCCATGCTGGCCGAGTACTTTTACGACGACTGGCGCCAGATCCGCCGCGTGCTGGCCGATGAGGGTGCCAATGTTGAGCAGCAACTGATCACCGTAACCACCCTCGACCCAGCCCAGCTCTTCCTAGATAGCTACGATCTGCT
>JAGXGN010000055.1 GCA_024636705.1 Halomonas sp. | reverse complement strand
CGGTCAACCGCCAGCGCTTCCTCGACCGCTACCGGACCCATATCAAACGCTCGGTAGAAGACGCGGTGAATCGTCGTTCGATCACCGACATGGAGCGCGGCGAGAAGGTGTCGATTCCGGCCAGGGATATCTCGGAGCCGGTCTTCCAGCATGGGCCGGGCGGCAAGCGCAGCATCGTTGCCCCGGGCAACAAGGCGTTCAGCGAGGGGGACCGATTGCGACGGCCCGATGGGGGTGCGGGCGGCACCGGCGCCGGTGAGGGGGGCGCCTCCGATCAGGGCGAGGGCATGGATGAGTTCGCCTTTACCCTGTCGCGTGATGAATTCCTGGATTTCGTCTTCGATGGACTGGCGCTGCCCCATCTGGAGCGCAAGGCCCTGGTGGACCTGGATGAGGTGCGCCCGGTGCGCGCCGGGGTCTCTAGGGAAGGCGTGCCGTCACGCATCAATATCGTGCGCTCCATGCGCGAGGCCTACGCCCGGCGCATCGCCATGCGGGTCCCCATACGCCGCGCCCTGCGCGAGGCCCGCGAGGTACTGGAACTCGAGGAGCGCAAGGACCCGGTTCTTCGCCATCCGGCGCGCATCAGCGAGCTCAAGGCCGAGATCGAGCGTCTCGAGAAGCGCCTCGAGGCGGTGCCCTTCATCGACACCTATGACCTTCGCTACAACAACCTGATCAACCAGCCCCAGCCCTCCAGCAAGGCGGTGATGTTCTGCGTGATGGATGTTTCCGGCTCCATGACCCAGGCCCACAAGGATATCGCCAAGCGATTCTTCCTGCTGCTCTATCTCTTCCTGGAGCGCAACTACGCCAAGGTCGAACTGGTCTTCGTGCGCCACCACACCTCGGCCAGGGAGGTCGATGAGGAAGAGTTCTTCTACTCACGCGAAACCGGCGGCACCATCGTTTCAAGTTCCCTCAGTCTGGTCGACGGGATCATCGCCAGCCGCTATCCCCCGGGGCAGTGGAACCTCTATGTGGCCCAGGCCTCAGACGGTGACAACTGGGACGATGATTCCATCACCTGCCGAGACCTGCTGATCAAGCAATTGATGCCGCGGTTGCAGTACTTCACCTATGTGGAGATCACGCCCCACGCCCACCAGGCGTTGTGGGAGGAATACGAGCGGGTGGAGGCTGAGTATCCGGAGTGCTTCGCGATGCGCCAGATCGTCCAGCCCGGGGATATCTATCCGGTCTTCCGCGAACTCTTCAAGCGCCGCATTGCCAGCACTTGACCACCAGAGCAGGCGACCCAGGAGGCAGCATGACCCGACGCAAGCCCATCGCTACCGGCTCTGACTGGAACTTCGAGATACTCGACGATTTCGAGCGCGAGATTGCGCGCCTGGCCGACGAATATCGCCTCGATACCTATCCCAATCAGATCGAAGTCATCACCACCGAACAGATGATGGATGCCTATGCCAGCGTGGGCATGCCGGTGGGTTATCACCACTGGTCCTTCGGCAAGCAGTTCCTGGCCGTGGAGCAGGCCTACCGTCGTGGTCAGATGGGCCTGGCCTACGAGTTGGTGATCAACTCCGACCCCTGTATCGCCTATCTGATGGAAGAGAATACCCTGATGATGCAGGTGCTGGTGATGGCCCATGCCTGCTACGGACACAATTCCTTCTTCAAGGGCAATTACCTGTTCCGCACCTGGACCGACGCTTCCTCGATCGTCGACTATCTGGTGTTCGCCCGAAAGTACATCGCCGAGTGCGAAGAGCGCCATGGTGTAGCCGCGGTGGAGCAGCTGCTCGACGCTTGCCATGCCTTGCAGAACTATGGTGTCGACCGTTACAAGCGGCCTTCGCCGATTTCCGCGACCGAGGAGGCCCAGCGTCAGGAGGAGCGGGAGGCGCATCTCCAGGCCCAGGTCAATACCCTGTGGCGTACCATCCCCGGTCGTCCGGCCGATGACGTGCTGGCGGCCGGGCCGGATGAAGAAGATCCGCTGGGGCTGCATGGCGGGGGACGCTACCCGCCGGAACCCCAGGAGAATCTGCTCTATTTCATCGAGAAGAATGCTCCCCTGCTGGCGCACTGGCAGCGCGAGATCGTGCGCATCGTGCGCAAGCTCGCGCAGTATTTCTATCCCCAGCGCCAGACCCAGGTGATGAACGAAGGCTGGGCGACGTTCTGGCACTACACCCTGATGAATCGACTCTTTGATGAGGGCCTGGTGGACGAGGGTCTGATCCTGGAGTTTCTGCAGTCCCACACGGCGGTGGTCAACCAGCCGGCCTTCGATAGTCCCTGTTTCAGCGGCATCAATCCCTATGCGCTGGGGTTTGCCATCTTTTCCGACCTCAAGCGGCTCTGTGAGTCACCGACGGAGGAAGACCGCCAGTGGTTTCCCGACACCGCGGGCAGTGATTGGCGGGAGACCCTGGAGTTCGCCATGCGCAACTTCAAGGACGAGTCCTTCATCCAGCAGTTCCTGTCGCCGAAGGTCATTCGCGACCTCAAGCTGTTCATGGTGGTCGACGACGACCAGGAGGACATGCTGGAGGTCGCGGCGATTCATGACGAACGCGGTTATCGACGAATCCGCGAAGCGCTGGCGACCCAGTATGCGCTGGCGGTGCGCGAGCCCAACATCCAGGTCTACTCGGCCGACATCCGCGGGGATCGATCCTTGACCCTGCGTCATGTCCAGGATGCTCGCCGCCCCCTGGCGCGCAGTGTCTATCCTGTCATTCGCCATCTGCATCAGCTGTGGGGCTTTCCCGTCAGGCTGGAATCCGTGGAGGACGTCGAACTGGTGAGGCGTTACCAATGGCCACTGCCGGAGGAGACGGACCAGGCGTGAGAGGGTCTAGCGTGTCCCTGAACGCAGCGAGCCGTGCCGGGGCACGGGTCGCTGCGTACTCGGGTCGATCCATTCAGAGAAGCATGCTTTCTGGATCGATCGAGGCTGGATCAGGCCTGCGCCGTCCATGACTGGCACCAGCCACCCGGCTCGACGCTGTTCTGCGGGAACAGCTGGCAGCCTTCGGTGTCTGGTTTGAAGAACATGCAGCTGTCACAACGCTCGCCTTCCTCGTAGGCCGGATGATCGCTGGCATCCGCCGCATTCGCGACGTAGTTCAAGGCCTGGGCCTGATCGGAGGTCGGATCGAGTCTCGGCAGAACCTGGGCAAAAGCGGTCTTGGAGAGGATCCCGGCTCCCAGTGGCAGGGCGGCCATGCCCATCAGGCTGTTGCGCATGAACTCTCGACGGCTTCGATTCGCCATGGTATCTCCTTGTTTCACGGTCGGACACCAGAGGTGCCGGTGAGTCCTGGTGGGTGGTAGGCCACCGCCAGGAAAATCGACTTTCTCGGCTCTATGACAGCCACTGCCCAGCCGAGTTCGATTGTTCTATCGTAGTGGAAGGCACCACAGGAAGCTAACCACCACCTGGCTGTGCGGCAATCCGTCGCTACCCGGCCATTCCGACATGAGGACACTCCATGAGATTCACACGTTTTGCCTCTCCGCTCGGCGAGATACTGGTGTGCGGTGACGATCAGGGGCTGCAGCGACTGGTGCTGGCCGCCGAGGAAGCCCCCGATCCGCCCGAGGGTCAGCGCGATGACGCCGCCTTCGACGATGTTCGTGAGCAGGTCCTCGGCTACCTGGCCGGGCGTCGTCGCCATTTCAGCCTGGAACTCGCCCCGGGTGGCAGTGATTTCCAGCGGCAGGTGTGGGCGGCCTTGGTCCGTATCCCCTACGGGGAGACGCGTACCTATGGTGACCTGGCAAGACGCCTGGGCCGGGATGGCGCCGCCCGGGCTATCGGCGCGGCCAATGGCGCCAATCCCTTGCCGTTACTGATTCCCTGTCACCGGGTGGTGGCCGCCGATGGCCTGGGAGGATACAGCGGTGGAACCGCCCTCAAGCAGCGACTCCTGGTGCTGGAGGGCAGCCTTCCCGAGTGAGGCGATGCCGCATGGCACCAGTCGCTGCTATACTCGCGCCAGGATGATTCTCGAACCCCGAATGGACTTGAGCCGGAGAGTGCCCGATGCAGAATGCCGTGATCCTGATCAACACCGACAAGGGCCAGGTCAAGGCGGTGGCCGAGCGCCTGGCCGACGTCGAGGGCATCAGCGAAGTGTATTCCACCTGCGGTCGTTACGACCTGGTGGCGATTGCCAGGACCCGGGATTTCGAGAGCCTGGCCGAGCTGGTTACCGAGCGGCTCAATACCGTGGAGGGCGTTCGGGATACCGAGACCCTCAATGCCATGCAGGTCCACTCCCGTCACGATCTGGAGACGATGTTCTCCCTGGGCTGGTAACCGTCACTTCCCGACTTCTCGACTGGATGCGACCCCTTTCAGGATGACTCGCCGTCGCGTTCCCGTTCGTTCCCGCTGGCGCCGACAGGTGCGCCGATTCGGTATCACGCTGCTGTTCGTGGCAGTGGGCTCCGGGCTCTGGTACAGCCAGGAGCGCGAGGTCCGTGACCAGCTCAGCTGGATGGGCGTGCCCGAGTGGCAGGCCTTGACGCCAACCCGTCTCCATCGCGTCCTGCGCAATGACGGTTTCCTGGTGGGCTGGTCCGATCTGCGGGTCAATCCCCTCTGGGTGAGTTACCTTTTGACCGAGGTGGATGATGCCGCGCTTGGTCCACGCCCGGCATTCCGGCGGGATTGGCGTGCGCTCTGGCCGATCGCTACCGACAGCTACTTCGGTAGCGGTTATGATCGGGGGCACCTGGCACCCAACTATGCCATCGCCAGGGTGCATGGCCGCGAGGCTCAGCAACAGAGTTTCCTGATGAGCAACATCTCGCCCCAGCGTCCGGATCTCAACCGGCGACTCTGGCAGCGGCTGGAGGAAGTGATCATCGATCGCTTCGTGCCGCGTTTCGGGGTTGTGCAAGTGATCACCGGGCCGGTATTTCCCGAGCGGTTCCTGGACAATGCCTTCAACCGAGTCGGTCTCGTGGAGGTCCCCGAGGCCTTCTACAAGATCATCGTGGTGCCGGCGGAGTCGCCGATGGCCCTGGCCTTCATCATGCCCCAGGGGGTTCGCGGCGATGAACCCCTGGATGACTTCCTGGTGAGCATCGACGAGGTGGAGGCGCGTACCGGCCTGGATTTCTTCCCGAGGCTACGCGAGGACCTGGCGCAGTCCCTGGAAGGGGGGCTGGTGACCGATGGCTGGGGTCTCGCCGAGGTGGCGCGCCTGCCCTCTCGCTTCTGAAGGCTCGAATAGACGGGGCGGGATAGACGGGCACAAAAAAACCGCGACGATTTCGCGGTTTCCTGTGGGTGATGTACTACGCTCACGACTCGACTCGGCTGCATGACGCGAAGAAGGGTGGTGCCCAGGAGAGGACTTGAACCTCCACATCCGTAAGGATACTAGCACCTGAAGCTAGCGCGTCTACCAATTCCGCCACCTGGGCGCATCATGCCGCTTGTCCAGCTTGGCCGATATCGTGTTCTTTTCGTCGTGTCATGCACGATGATGGTGCCCAGGAGAGGACTTGAACCTCCACATCCATAAGGATACTAGCACCTGAAGCTAGCGCGTCTACCAATTCCGCCACCTGGGCAATCGCTGCGTATGGTACCGGAATGCCGGCCCGATGCAATAGGCTTGTTCGGGACTCTCGATGAAAATTCCGGCGTCGCTGATCCCCTCGAAGTCCGTCGATGATTCCGGCAATGGTTGGGTGACGACGGCGGCGGCGCTATACTGTCGCCATGACAATAGACCTTCGCAAGATCCCATCTTCCCCGAGGCGTTTCCACGCCATCCTTTCCATGCCGTCTCCGACCCTGTCAAGGATGCCATCCGAATGACCCAATGGACGCTCAGCGACGATCCGCACGCGAGCCGAGAGGCCCACAAGTACGATAATCCCGCTCCCAGCCGGGAGTACTTGCTGGCCCGTCTCGAGGAAGTCGGCAAGCCGATGACCCACGAGGCCATGAGTCAGCTTCTGGGGCTGGAGGACGAGGAGCTCATTGAGGCGGTGCGTCGCCGCCTGGCGGCCATGGAGCGTGATGGCCAGCTGCTGCGTGACCGCCGTGGCGCCTATGCCCTGATCGACAAGCTCGACCTGATCAAGGGCAAGGTGTTGGGTCACCGAGACGGCTTCGGATTCCTGTTGCGCGATGATGGCAAGAAGCCTGACCTGGTCCTGCCGCCCCGGCAGATGCGACGCGTCTTCCATGGTGACCTGGTGCTGGTTCGCGTCAGTGGGCGCGACCGCCGGGGGCGTGATGAGGCGACCATCGCTGAAGTCCTGTCGCGCAACACCCAGACGATGGTCGGCGTCTACCGGCAGAATACCGCCGAGTTCGGGGTGCTGATTCCCGAGAATCCGCGGATCACCCATGAGGTGATCATTCCCCACAGTGCCTGTGGGGGCGCGAAGGATGGCCAGGTCATCTCGGCCAGGATCGTCAAGCAGCCCGAAACCCGGGTTCAGCCGGTCGGCGAGGTGGTCGAGGTGCTCGGTGAGCGCATGGATCCGGGGATGGAGATCGATATCGCCATCCGCAGCTATGAGATCCCCGCCGAGTTCCCGCCCGATGTCCATGACCAGATCGCCGGTATGTCAGCCGAGGTGGCCGAGGACGACAAGTTGCATCGTGTCGATCTACGCGACGTGCCGCTGGTGACCATCGATGACGAGTCGGCCAAGGACTTCGATGATGCCGTCTGTGCCTGGAAGACCAAGTCGGGTAGCTGGAAGCTCCTGGTCGCCATCGCCGATGTTTCCCACTATGTTCGCCCGGGCAGCGCCCTGGACGAGGAAGCGATCAATCGTGGCAACTCGGTCTACTTCCCGGGGCAGGTGGTCCCCATGCTGCCGGAGCTGTTGTCCAACGGACTCTGCTCCCTGAACCCCGACGTCGACCGTCTGTCGCTGGTCTGCGAGATGAACATCTCCCAGAGTGGCGTCATCAGTCGATATCGCTTCTACGAGGGGGTCTTCCGCTCGCATGCTCGCCTGACCTACAACAAGGTGGCCACGATTCTCGATGACCAGGGCAAGCAGGGTGACGAGTTGCGCGAGCAATACCGCCCCCTGGTGTCTTCGCTGAAGAACCTCAAGTCGCTCTATACCCTGCTGCGCGAAGCCCGTGTGGCACGGGGTGCCATCGATTTCGAGACCACCGAGACCGAGATCGTCTTCAACGACGAGCGCAAGATCGAGAAGATCGTCCCGCGGTCTCGCAACGATGCCCACAAGATCATCGAGGAGTGCATGCTGGCGGCCAACGTGGCGACGGCGCGTTTCCTCGACAAGCATGACCTGCCGGCCCTCTATCGCATTCACGAGCGTCCCTCGCCGGAGCGCCTCGACAAGCTGCGTCTCTTCCTCAATGAGCTGGGGCTCTCCCTGGGCGGGGGTGACGAGCCGACGCCCCAGGATTACCGGGAACTGGCCGAGGTCATCAAGGGGCGCGAGGATGCCGACGTCATACAGACGGTCATGCTGCGCTCGATGAGCCGGGCGGTCTATTCGCCCCAGAACGATGGTCACTTCGGTCTCGCCTATCCGGCCTATGCTCACTTCACCTCACCGATCCGTCGCTATCCCGATCTCCTGGTGCACCGGGCGATTCGCTCGGTGATCCGTGGCCCACGCAAGACCAATACGGTGCTGCGTGCCGACGGCGCCAAGGTGGAGCCTCCCAGCAAGTGGGCGCCCTATACCTTCGAGAAGATGCTCGAGTTCGGTGAACACTGTTCCATGACCGAGCGACGGGCCGACGAGGCCACCCGTGATGTCGAGGACTGGCTGAAGTGCGAGTTCATGTCCGACAAGCTTGGTGAGGTGTTCGACGGCAGCATTGCCTCGGTGACCCAGTTCGGTATCTTCGTGCGCCTCGACGAGGTCTATGTCGAGGGCCTGGTGCACGTCACCTCGCTGCCCTCCGACTACTATCACTACGAGCCGGAGAAGCATCGCCTCAAGGGCGAGCGCAGTGGCATGAGCTATCGTCTCGGTGATGGCGTCACCGTCCAGGTGGCGAGGGTCGATCTCAATGACCGCAAGACCGATTTCGCACTGGGCGACGAGAAGCCGCGTCCCAAGCGGCAGCCGCGCAAGCGTGGTGGCAAGGCGCCGGCATCGGCGGCCCCCCAGGCGAAAGCGGAATCTCCTGCCGGCAAGGCGCCGAAGCCGGATGACAAGGGACGGGGTGGCAAACGCCGCCGGGGTCCCCGCAAGCCGCGTTCCCGCTCCTAATGGGGGCTCGCAAGTCGGCTCGCCAAGGGGCAAGAAGACAGCCCGATGCCAGGGTGACCGGCGCCCCGGGGGGCCTCGACGCGGTCTTCGGGGTGCATGCGGTTCGCTCCCTTCTGGAGCGGGGCGAGGCGCCCTCGGAGCTCTGGGTGCAGGAGGGCAGTGCCGAGTCGCGCCTGGCCGAACTGGTCGAGACGGCGCGACAGGGCGGTGCTCGAATCCAGCAGCGCTCCCGCGAGGATCTCGATCGACTGGCACGTGAGGTCGCCCACCAGGGCATCATCGCCTTTGCCAGGCCCCTGGCCTTCGAGGCCGAGGCCTCCCTCTGGCTCAGGCTCCAGGCCTGGCCCCATGAAACGCCGCCCCTCTTGCTGGTGCTGGACGGCGTCACCGATGTCCACAACTTCGGTGCCTGTCTGCGCAGTGCCGATGCCGCCGGCGCCCATGGCGTCGTCGTGCCCAAGGACAAATCGGCGCCACTCAATGCCACGGTGCGCAAGGTGGCCTGTGGTGCCGCCGAGACGGTGCCGGTCTATCAGGTCACCAACCTGGTCCGCTGCCTGACGAAAATGCAGGCGCTCGGCGTGTGGATCACCGGTACGGCGGGTGAGGCCGAGGCCAGCCTCTATGAGGCCGACCTGGTCGGTCCGACGGCACTGGTGATGGGCGCCGAGGGCAAGGGCATGCGCCGCCTGACCCGGGAAGCCTGTGATCTCCTGGTCAAGTTGCCCATGGCCGGCGGCGTCTCCAGCCTCAACGTCTCCGTGGCCACCGGCATCTGCCTCTTCGAGGCGGTGCGGCAGCGTCATCTTGCAACCGGGGGCAGGGATCACTAGAATGCAGGCGCCCGTTCTCCTGCCGAGCGGGCGCGGCTATTTCAGCCAATGTCGCGTTGCGTAAAGCGCCGCGTCAACAATCACTCCTTGCTTCCCCCGAGCGTCACGTTCCCGAGGAAGCTGCCAAACCGCAAGGAGAATTCATGCGTCACTACGAGATCGTGTTCATGGTCCATCCGGACCAGAGCGAGCAGGTTCAGGCGATGGTCGAGCGTTACACCAGTCTCATTACCGAGAATGGTGGCACCGTGCATCGCCTCGAGGATTGGGGTCGTCGTCACCTGGCCTACCCGATCAACAAGATTCACAAGGCGCATTACGTGCTGATGAACGTCGAATGCAGCGGTGAAACTCTCGAGGAAATCGAGAATATCTTCCGCTTCAATGACGCCATCATTCGCAGCCTGGTGGTTCGTTGCAACGAGGCCATCACCGAGGCGTCGCCGATGATGAAGCCGGCGGAAGAGAAGCGTGTTCGCCGCGAGGACAAACCTCGTGACGACCGGCCACGTGACGACCGTCCGCGCGACGACAGTCCGCGCAACGAAGAATCCGCCTGAGCCACTCATCGCACGTTTGAAGGAGCCATTCCATGGCACGTTTTTTCCGTCGCCGCAAGTTCTGTCGTTTTACCGCCGAGGGCATAAAGCAGATCGATTACAAGGATCTGGATATCCTCAAGGCCTATATCACCGAGACCGGCAAGATCGTTCCGAGCCGGATCACCGGGACCAGGGCCCGTTACCAGCGCCAGCTGTCTACCGCCGTCAAGCGGTCTCGCTACCTGGCGTTGTTGCCCTACTCCGATAGCCACCAGTAAGAATCGACGCCTGATGCTGCCGATTGCGCGCTGGTTGATGAGCGGTATTCCCCATGCGGCCTCGGGGCCGCCATTGCCTCGGTCATCCCCTGGATGTTCTGGCTGGGGGCCGCCATTGCCGGTCTGGTGACGCTGCGACGGGGTCTGTCGCCGAGTCTGCCGGTGATCCTGGCCGCGGCCTTGCCGGCCGGCTGGTGGTGGACCCAGGGAGATGTCATCCCCCTGGCCAGCATCCTGCTGGTCGTCCTCATGGCGGTGGTGCTCAAGTCGCGCATGCGCTGGAGCGAGGCCATGCTGGCGGGTGCCCTGGCGGCGGCCGGCATGATCCAGCTGGGGGTGTTCCTTCCCCCGGGCGGTGCGGGTCCCCTGCTGGAACAGCTTCGTCAGGGGTCACCCGAGGTCGAGCGGATGCTCAGTGAAATGACCCGGCAGGGTCTCGACACCGAGCAGCTGGCGACACTGCTGATCGGCGGGGTGACCGGCCTGGTGGTGATGCTGGCGTCCGTGGCCTGTCTGGCCATGGCGCGCAGCTGGCAGGCGGGGCTCTACAATCCGGGAGGCTTTCGCGAGGAGTTCCATGCCCTGCGTCTGTCGCCCCGGGAGTTAGCCGTCGTGGTGGCGCTCGTGGTTGCCGGTGCGGTGCTGGGGATTCCGTCCATTGGCATGGTGCTCTGGGTCCCGCTGCTGGTCGCCGGCGTCTCGCTGGTTCATGGTTTTATCGGATTGAAGGGAATGAACGGGTTGTGGCTGATCGCCTTCTATGTGCTGTTGATCACTACCTGGCCCATGATTCTGATCGTTCTGCTGCTGGCCTTCATCGATTCGCTTGCGGACTTCCGCAAGCGGCTGGCCAGCCGCAATTGACAAGAGGTTTACGAGATGGAAGTCATTCTGCTCGACAAGATTGGCAAGCTGGGTGGTCTGGGTGACAAGGTCACCGTGAAGCCCGGACACGGACGCAATTACCTGGTGCCCTACGGCCTGGCCGTGCCCGCGACCAAGGACAACGTGGCCGCCTTCGAGGCTCAACGCAGCGAATTGGAGGCCCAGGCCGCCGAGCGCAAGGCCATCGCCGAGGAACGTGCCGCCCAGTTGGCCGAGATCGAACTGTCACTGGTCGCCAAGTCCGGCGACGAGGGCAAGCTGTTCGGCTCCATCGGTTCGCGTGATCTGGCCGAGGCGATTGCCTCCGCCGGCATCGATGTCGCCAAGAGCGAAGTGCGCATGCCCGAGGGTCCGATCCGTCAGACCGGTGAATACGACATCGCCGTGCATCTGCATGCCGAAGTCCACGCGACCGTGCGTGTGGTGGTCGTGGCCGAATAAGGCCTGGTCACCGCCAGCATGGGGTGACTATCGAGGGGCCCGGGGATCGGTCGATTCCCGGGCCCTTTTTCATGTCCGGGACAAGCGCATTGGCCCCTTCCCGGGATGTGTCGGACCCATGGGGTATCACCCCGGCTTGGGGTAGAATGAGCCAGCCGTTTCACCCAGGTGTCGCCTTGCCATGAACGAATCCCTTGCCCTCGATCAGGAAACCGCTGCCCTGAAGGTGCCGCCACATTCGCTCGAGGCCGAGCAGTCGGTTCTCGGCGGCCTGATGCTCGACAATCTGGCCTGGGACAACATCGCCG
>JAGXGN010000054.1 GCA_024636705.1 Halomonas sp. | reverse complement strand
GAGATGTGTATAAGAGACAGGCCATGGGGTTCGTGCCTCCCTGGCTGGCGGCCATCGGCATGTCGGCTAGTTCCCTGGTGGTCGTAGGTAATGCCCTGCGCCTGACCCGAGACGCCTCCTCACGCCAGGTCGGCAACAACGCCCCAAGGCTGGTGAACGCATGAGCATCCTGTACATGCTGATCCCCCTCTCGCTGATCCTGCTGGGACTGGCTGTCTGGGCCTTCTTCTGGGCCGTCAAGCACGACCAGTTCGAGGACCTGGAAGGCCCTGCCTATCGCATCCTCTTCGACGAGGACGAGAATGACCTGCCGCCGGAAGCACGCGGGAAGCGCCACCGGCAGACCTCGTCTGCCGAGGATATCGATTCAGATAAAGGCGCCGAGCGCTGATGGATCCCACCGGTCTCGGACTCTCGCCGCTGGTCGCCGCCTTCGTCTTCGGCCTGCTCGGCGGCGCCCACTGCATCGGCATGTGTGGCGGCATCATGAGTGCGCTGACCTTCGCCGTCCCCCCCAGCATGCGCTCCCCGAACCGTCTCGCCGGCCTTCTGCTGGGTTACAACCTGGGACGCATCACCAGTTACATGATCGCCGGCGGCCTGGTCGCCCTGCTCGGCAACCTGGTGGCCATCACCCCGACCGCTCGTCTGGTACTCCAGGCCCTGGCGGCGGTGATGCTGATCCTGATGGCGCTCTACATCGCCGGCTGGTGGAAGGGGTTGCTGAGGGTAGAAGCCCTGGGGAGGCACCTCTGGCGGCGCCTGGAGCCCCTGGGTCGCAAGCTCATTCCCGTAGTCGAGTTTCCTCAGGCCATGGCACTCGGTGCCGTCTGGGGCTGGCTACCCTGTGGCCTCGTGTATTCGATGCTCGCCTGGAGCCTGGCGATTGCCGACCCCCTGATGGGTATCGCCCTGATGGGCGCCTTCGGCCTGGGTACCCTGCCGGCCCTGCTGGTCACCGGCCTCGCCGCTCGCCAGCTCAGCGCCCTGATTCGTCACCCCGGTACCCGAAGCCTGGCGGCGATCACCATAATCGGCTTCGCCCTCTGGCAGCTATGGCGATTGCTGCCCGGTCATTCCCTCGCCTGAAAGACCCGTCGATTGACGCAGCTCAACACCGAGAGCTCACACAAGCGCTAGGATATAGCAGATATCTCACGATCTGGTGTGCTGCCATGTTCGCCCAAGCGATTCCCTCAGACTGCGCGGAGACGTCGCGACTGATTCGAGAGCTGATCAGCCAGCGTGGCTATGATATCTGCCGCCCGCACTACCTGACCTACCCCGAGCCCCGGGCCTTCAGTGACACCTTCACAGCCGAAGACTTCCAGGCCGCGCTGGTGCGCGGCAATAGCGCCGGACAGCCACTTTCCCTGCATGTCCAGGTCCCCTTCTGCCGAACGCCCGACTCGGCGCGACAGGCCCCTGTGGTGGACACGCCGATGCTGGAAGCCTATGTGTCACGGCTCGACCGGGAAATGGTGCTGACTTCGCGCCTCCTCGACCACCATCAGGGCATCCATCGATTGCACTGGGTAGGCGCAGGGGCGACCAGTTTCTCCCTCGACCAGATGAGTGATCTCATCGATCGACTCGATGCCCGCTTCGGCCTTGTCGAGTCTCGTCAACGGGACTATGCCATCGAGGTCAACCCACGGGAGTCCAATGTCCTGACACTGCGCCATCTCCAGGCGCTGGGGTTCAATCGCCTGATCCTAGACGTACAGGACCTCGATCCCGCGGTCCAGCACACCATCAACCGGATCCAGCCGAGGGCCAAGGTCGAGTCGCTGGTCGACGAGGCTCACCGACTCAACCTCGACGCCCTGACGATGGATCTGAGGATTGGCCTGCCCTCCCAGACGCCCGACAGCGTTGACCGTACCCTCGAACAGATGATCGCCATGGCACCGGCAAGAGTGAGAGTCATCCCGCCCCCGTCGAGACCCCGGTTCGCCCTCAAGACACTCCGACATCGGCGCCAAAGCCCAGGCACAAGCGATAATGTCCAGACACTGATGATCACCAGCCTGGAAAGGCTCGTGAAGGCCGGCTATGTGTATATCGGCCAGGGGCATTTCGCCCGGCCGAAAGACAGTCTCACCCTCGCCCAGGACCAGGGCAGGTTGGCGATCGACCTCCAGGGCTATGCCATCGTGGGTAGTGGCATCCAGCTGGGCCTCGGTGTGGCGGCCATCTCACGAGTGGATGATGTCTATGCCCGCAACGCCCTGTCGCTGGGGGGCTACGAGCGGGCCCTGGATGCCGGACGACTAGCCACCGCTTGCGGTCTGGAACTCGGCGGCGATGAGTGCCTGCGCCGCGATGCGATCGAAAGACTGGTTTGCGACATGGCACTCGACCCGAGGCGGCTCGGCGATGCCTTCGGCGTGGATGGCGACGCCTGTCTGGCTGTCCTCGAACGCGATGGACTGGTGGCAAGACAGGGGCAGGGACTCGTGGTGACACCTGCGGGGCGGATGCTTCTCGGTGACATCATCCAGGCCTTCAACGACTCGGGATGAGGTGATGACCTTGCCACTCGGCAGGAATACTCCATACTGATCAACTGACAGTGACATACCTTGCCGGAGCAGCCGATGGCCGATACCGCGATCCTGAGGACACGTTCCCTGTTGCAGGAGGCACACTGCCAGACCTGCAGCCTGAGCTCGCTGTGCCTTCCCTTGTCCCTCGAACTCAAGGATATGGATCAGTTCGATGCCATCATCCGCCGACGCACCCCCATGAAGAAGGGCGAGACTCTCTTCCGCCAGGGGGCTCCCTTCACCAGCGTCTATGCGGTGCGCTCGGGAAGCCTCAAACAGGCCTCCACCGAGGGCAGCGGCGACGACCAACTGACCAACTTCTACCTGCCTAGTGAACTGGTCGGTCTCGATGGCATCGACGAGAAGCACTATGCGGGAACGGTCATCGCCCTGGAAACCACCACCGTCTGCGAGATCCCCTTCGACCGCCTCGACGCCCTCTCCGAGGAATTACCGGAACTTCGCGCCCAACTCTATCGCAGCATGAGTAAGGAAATGCGCGACGATCGCCGGATGATGCGCCTGCTCTCCCGCAAGACCGCCGACCAGCGTCTGGCGACCTTCTTCACCAGCCTGTCGGATCGCTTCCGGCGCCGGGGCTACTCGCCGTATAGCTTCAGGCTCTCCATGTCCCGTGCCGATATCGGCAACTATCTGGGCCTTGCCGTGGAGACGGTGAGTCGTATCCTCGGTCGCTTCCAGTCACAGGGGCTGGTGGCGGTCTCCGGGCGCGAGGTGCATATCCTGGACCTCGCCTCCCTGGCCTTGGTGGCCGACGAGGATGGCTGCCGCTAGGCCCCAACGGCTCGGCGTTATGCGACTCAGGCGTCGTTGCGAATATCGATGCGGTCGACGAGGCGCCTGGCCTGCTTCTCCTCCAGGCCTGCAAAGTCAAACAGCTCACGGTCTGCGAGTTGCGAGGGCGCCACCTTGGTCACCGCCCTGAACATGCTCTCCAGGCGACCGGGGTGCTTCTTCTCCCACTCGGCCAGCATTTCCTTCACTACCTGCCTCTGCAGGTTGGGCTGTGAACCACAGAGGTTGCAGGGAATGATCGGAAAGCCCATCAGGCGGGAAAACTCGGCGATATCGGCTTCCCGGCAATAGGCCAGGGGCCGGATCACGATGTTGCGACCATCGTCTGACAGCAACTTGGGCGGCATCGCCTTGAGGCTGCCACCGAAGAAGAGGTTGAGGAACAGGGTCTCGAGGATGTCCTCCCGGTGATGCCCCAGAGCGATCTTGGTCGCCCCGATCTCTTCGGCGAAACCATAGAGGGAGCCACGCCGCAGCCGTGAGCACAGGGCGCAGGTGGTCTTGCCCTCCGGGGTCTTGTCCTTGACGACCGAATAGGTATCGCGCTCGAGAATGTGGTACTCGACACCGATACCGTCCAGGTAGTCGGGCAGCACCCGTTCGGGAAAACCGGGCTGTTTCTGGTCAAGATTAACGGCCACCAGAGAAAAATCGACGGGGGCATTGCGCTGCAGGTTCCTGAGGATCTCGAGCATGGTATAGCTGTCCTTGCCACCGGACAGGCAGACCATCACCTTGTCGCCATCACGGATCATGCCGAAATCGATGATGGCATTACCGGTCTGCCGCCTCAGGCGCTTGTGCAGCTTGTTGAACTCGCGACGCCCCTTTGCCCCCAGGGGATCGGATAGCTCAGACGCCTTGCGCGCGTCGAGAGGCCTGTCAGTGGCGTGAGGGTGAGGGGTATGAAGTCGGACATCCTGCATGGAGGTAGCGCTGCCAGTGCATCTGAAATAGGGGGCAATAGCTTACCACCCAGACCGCTTCCCCGCGATGCCGGTACCTCTCTAAGAACGACTCTAAGAACGACGGCCTCGATTCAGGAATACTCCAGATGAAAACGATGGGAGAGTCGCTGCTTGAAATCCTTCACGATATGTAATGCCTCGCGAAGCAGGTCGCGCTCCAGCGACGAAAGCTCCTGAACCACGACACGATCGGGATGGCGCCCCCCTTCCTGATCGCCATCCAGCCGAGACAGTTGCTGCCTGAGACGCAGTTCGGTGAACAGCGATAGCGCCTCGCCCAGATCCTCTGCGAAGCTCGCCTCAAGCCGGCCGTCTTCGACCAGGGCGTCGAGACGCTCGAGTGTGGAGGTGACGCGAATGCTTCTTTCGAGTGCCATGGTCCTTACGCCATGGACGATGGGGAAGATGCCGCCCTTCTTGATGTCGATCCCGTGTTGGGGTTTCTTCAGGGAGCCGAAAAGCGTCAGGGGCGTCGAGAAGCGCAGGGCCGTCCGGGCGAAATAGGACAACAATATCTCGTCTCGGGAACAACGCTCGAAGAGCTCATCCCGCACTCGATCCAGCAATGCCGGGTTGCCCGCCACGGAATGCGAATCGAGCATGATGGCCAGCTTCATCAGGCTGTCGCCGTCCCGACCGGCCGCCCAATGGGCAATCCGTCCCCGCCACTCGCTCTCGGTACCCACCCATTCCGGGTTGGATACCATGATATTGCCGGGACATGGCGGGTAACCGAGTTCGATGAGCGTCTGAGTCAGGCGCTGCATGGACGCGTGGCAATCGGGCCAGTGGATGTCATCGGACAGGATCAGGCCATTGTCCTGATCGGTCTTGAGTATCTGCTCCCCCCTGCCCTCGCTGCCCATGACCATCAAGCAACTCTGCTGATGGTAGGCCTCATCGATCAAGAAGCCCCAGGCCTTGTTCATGATGCGTCCGTTCAGGGCGGCCAGTAACCCCATCGCGAAGCGTAGCTTGACCCCCTGGGCCATCAGCGCCTGGATGAGCTCCGGGGTCCTGTGACTGGCGGCCGACAACGCTTCCAGGCTGCCGGCCTGCTCCACCTGGAGGCTGACCACATAGCTGCGGCTGGAGAAGTAGCTGAGGACATCGGTCAGTTCCACGACGCCGCTGGGCTTGTCCGCTTCCAGGACGACGACCCTCTCCACCTTGAAGCGAGTCATCACGACCAGGACCTCGAAGAGGTACTGGTCGGGTTTTACCGTGATCAGTTCGAAATGCGCCACCGTCTCGACCCGACTGTCCTGATCAAGGCCCGCGAATACCAGGGCATTGAGGAGGTCGGTCTTGGTCACCATTCCCGCCCCCTGTTCACCCTCCACCAGGAGACTGTCGGCATGGCTGTCACGCAGCGTACCCACTGCCTCGGCAATGGTGGTGTCGGCATTGACCATCAGCGGCTCACGCATGCAATCGCTGACCTTGGCCAGCATGAAACCCGCCATGGTCATGCCACCCTCGGCGCGTTGTTCGGTCAACAAGCGTGTCTTGTGGGCAAGGGTCTGGCGAAAGAATTCGGCGAAGGAAGGAAAGTCATCGCAGAGTTTCAGGAACAACGCCTTGGGCATCAGGTAACAAAGACTCTCCTGCTCGGCACGAAACCGGTAACGACTCTTGCCGTTGAGAATGCTGATGGCCCCGAACAGATCGCCCTGGGTGTAATGGCCGATGCGCTCACGCGCCCTGGGCTGAGTGGTATCGATCTCGGCTACCTCACCCTTGTGGATGATGAAGACGAATTCGCCCGGCTGGCCGGCCTCGAGGATGATCTCGTCGCGATCGTAGTAGGCGAGGTCGACACCACCCCGTATCCGGTCTCGGGCCTGTTCATCGAGAAAGGAAAAAGGCGGTTGAGAAAGATCGATATCGACCATGGCACTGTCCTCGTCAGGCGGTGGCAAGGCATTCGCTGAGTGCCAAGCGCCGGAAATGATGACAAGCCCCGAGGATAACAAGACAGCCTTTCCCCAAGACAGCTAGACCATCGTTCAAGGCAGATGCCTGCGAAACCACCCCACCGCAGTGGCATGACCCTGCCCCTGGTCAACGACGGGCAGGATGAAGGCGCCACCTGTGTCGGAAAAAGACCTAGACCATCGTCCTATGGAGGGCAGTCGAACCAGCAGGACGTCAGGAACATTGTCGCCTTAAAATGTTGATTATAAAGTGTAATTATAATAGATTTCTTATGAGCTTTTCCTCATGATACGAAAGTCTGGGATTTATTTTCCGCGGTTCTTGCCCACTATTGCCGATGGGTCATTCAGGGCAATCGCAGGTCGCTCAGCACGTGTTCATTGCCTCAGCGCAATGCGATATCGGGAGACATGTTCACGGTTTGCGAAACGTGCCATTGCTCTGATCGACCCACGTTAACTCTCGGGGCAACTTCTCGACCCAACTAAGTGGAGTGCAGCACTATGGCAGATGAAAATTCCAATGCCACAGCCTACTGGAAGGCGAACGTGCGCCTGATCGCGGGGTGCCTTATCGTATGGGCCCTGGTGTCCTACGGTTTCGCCATCCTACTTCGCCCGCTGCTGGCCGGCATTCCCGTCGGCGGGACGGACCTGGGCTTCTGGTTCGCCCAACAGGGTTCGATTCTGACCTTCATCGGCATCATCTTCTTCTACGCCTGGAAGATGAACAAGCTCGATAAAAAATTCGGCCTCGGGGAGTAAGCCGGCATGAGTCAATTTGTAATCAACCTGCTTTTCGTGGGCGCCTCCTTTGCCCTCTACATCGGCATCGCGATCTGGGCGCGAGCCGGGTCGACCAAGGACTTCTATGTCGCCGGTGGTGGCGTTCACCCGATCACCAACGGCATGGCAACCGCCGCGGACTGGATGTCGGCGGCCTCCTTCATCTCCATGGCCGGCCTGCTGGCCTCTGGTGGCTATGCCAACTCGACCTTCCTGATGGGCTGGACGGGCGGCTACGTCATTCTGGCCATGCTGCTGGCGCCCTACCTGCGCAAGTTCGGCAAGTTCACGGTGCCCGACTTCATCGGTGATCGCTTCTACAGCAACACCGCACGTCTGGTGGCGGTAATCTGCCTGGTAGTGGCATCGGTCACCTACGTTATCGGTCAGATGACCGGTGCCGGCGTGGCCTTCTCGCGCTTTCTGGAAGTCAGCAACACCTGGGGCATCTGGATCGCCGCCTTCATCGTCTTCCTCTATGCCGTGTTCGGTGGCATGAAGGGCATCACCTACACCCAGGTCGCCCAGTACGTGGTGCTGATCATCGCCTACACCATTCCGGCGGTCTTCATCGCCCTGCAGTTGACCGGCAACCCCATTCCGGGGCTGGGCATGTTCAGCACCCATACCGAATCCGGCATTCCGCTGCTGGCGAAACTGAATGAGGTAATCAACGCGCTCGGCTTCCGTGACTACACGGCCGATGTCGACAACAAGCTGAACATGGTGCTGTTCACCCTGTCACTGATGGTCGGTACCGCGGGCCTGCCCCACGTCATCATCCGCTTCTTCACCGTTCCGCGGGTGGCCGATGCGCGCTGGTCCGCCGGCTGGGCACTGGTGTTCATCGCCCTGCTTTACCTGACCGCGCCTGCAGTTGCCTCAATGGCACGGCTGAACTTGCTGACCACCGTCTTTCCGGATGGTGCAGAAGCACCCGCCCTTCAATATGAAGAACGGCCACAGTGGATTCGCAGTTGGGAAGAAACCGGTCT
>JAGXGN010000053.1 GCA_024636705.1 Halomonas sp. | reverse complement strand
TGGGCGCTTGAAACTGCCGCTGAGCAGGTGGAAGTTACGGTCCAGATTGCGGTGCTGACGAAAATCGCTGCCCACCGCCAGCAGCAGGCAATCCCCCACTCGCAGCGGGATCTTCCCCAACTGGCCCTCCAGGCGCTTGCCGCCGCGGCGGATACCCACCACCCCGGCACTGAACATGCTGCGGAAGTCTACGTTCTGCAGCGTTTCACCGGCCAGTTCGGATTCATGGGAGATCACTACTTCCACCAGGTTCGTCGCCAGGAAATTATCGGCGTGGTGGCCGAACAGCCGGAGTCCCGAGAAGCGCTGCAAGCCCTGAACCTTGCTCACCTCGCCGGTAAATACCAGGGTATCGCCCGCCTGCAGAAGCTCCTCCGGCCCCACGGGGCTGATCAGGCGCCCCTGGCGCTCGAGCTCCAGCAGGTAGAGCCCTTCCAGCTTGCGCAAGCCGTTGGCCTCGATGCTCTTGCCCACCATCGGCGAATCGTCCGCCAGGTCAGCCGCCAGGAAGTAGGAAAGCTTCTCGGCGGTGTCCTCGGGCAGATGAACCGGCAGGCTACGCGAACGCCACAGCAGCACCAGCAATGTCAGCACGGCCACCGGGATGCCCACCAGGCTGAACTGAAACATGCCCAGCTCACTGCCAGTGGTGGAAAGGGTGAAGGAATTCACCACGAGATTCGTCGATGTCCCCACCAGGGTGGTCATGCCGCCAAGGATAGAGGCGTAAGAAAGCGGAATCAGCAGCCGCGAGGGCGCGATTCGCCTTTGACGCGAGATGGCCCCCAGAAACGCCGCCACCACCGCCGTGTTGTTGAGAAACGCCGACAGCACCGCCGTCGTGCCGATCAATCGCGCCGTGGCACTCTGCTCTCGCCCCCGCAACAAGCGCTGAGACAGCCAGTCCAGCAGCGGCGTACGCTCAAGGGCCAGGGAGACGAGCAGCAGTAACAGCAGGGTCGCCAGTGCCGGGTTCGTATACTGCTCAAGCAGGGTGGCGGTATCGACCAATCCGAACACCAGATAGCCCGCCGCGAGAGTCCCAAAGGCCACGGCGGGACGCACCCGCCCGGAGATCAACAGGAGCAGCAGCCCTGCAATGGAAATCAGTACCGCCCAGGGAATCATGGTGCGCAGATCCTTACGTCATCGAAGCCGACTTGTAGGATTCTACGCAAGCTTTTATCATGAAGTCGAATTAAGAAGGAAAATCATACTCGTGATGAAAATAACATCATTAATATCAATTAGTTAAATATTAAATAATGACTAAAGATTTTTCGCCTGACGTGCTGAATGAGCGCCGACTGGAGGCCGTTCGATTGCGCCTGGATGGCCATACCGTGGCCGAGGTCGCCAAGCGGACCGGTCTCTCGGCCCCCACTATTTCGGCCGCCTGGAAGGCCTTTCGCGAAGGCGGCTGGGAGGCGGTGCCGATACGTCAACGCGGCCGCCCCAAGGGCGAAGGCACCCAACTAGGCACGGGCGAACACCAACTGCTGTGGCAGTGTCTCGCCGACCAGCCCCCGGCCCCGCTTGCCGCCTGGAACACCAGGGCCCTGGCAAAGGCCGTTGCGCAGGCGACCGACAAGGCGCCCTCTCCCCGCACCATCGACCATTGGCTGGATGACCAGGGGCTCAAGCCCACGCCCTTGGCGTTGGAAGGCGTGGAGCGCAAGCGTTCCACGGCAGGCCGCTGGGTTCGCCAGCAGGTGATGCCGATAGTGGAACAAATCAACAAGGGCGGTGGCAGCAACTGGCAGGGTGGCGTTCGCGTGGTCACTCAAACCGACACCACCTCACGACGCTACCAGCTCTACCTGCACGGCAAGCGCGGCGCATTGTTTACCCGCTGCCTGGCCTCACCGCCCAATGCCGACGATTACCTGGCGATGTTCGAACGTCTCGCCGCCGACGGCCCTGCTGCCCTGATCTTTCACGGCGCCTTCTTTCAGGCCAGCCCGGAAATCCGCCGGTGGCTTGAACAGAATCCGCAAATGCAGCTAATGGCCGTGCCTGCTGATGCGCTGTGAATTGCGAGACAGAAGACCGGCGCTACGCGCCTCGAAGTCGGAAGAAACTCCAGCTCTTTCGTCTTCCATCTTCCGTCTTCCATCTTCCGTCTTCCGTCTATATAGGCCCCTATCATGACCTCATTGACCCATCTTCAGCGGCTCGAGGCCGAAAGCATCCAGATCATGCGGGAGGTGGTCGCGGAGACCGAGAACCCGGTGATGCTCTACTCCGTCGGCAAGGACAGCGCGGTGATGCTGCACCTTGCGCGCAAGGCCTTCGCGCCCTCGCCGCCGCCCTTCCCGCTGCTACACGTGGATACCCGCTGGAAGTTCCGCGCCATGTACGAGTTCCGCGACCGCATGGCCGAGGACGTCGGCATGGACCTTCTGGTACACATCAACCCCGAGGGTATCGACAAGGACATCAACCCCTTCACCCACGGCTCGGCCATCCACACCGACGTGATGAAGACCGAGGGCCTCAAGCAGGCGCTGGACAAGTACGGCTTCGATGCGGCCTTCGGTGGGGCGCGACGTGATGAAGAGAAGTCTCGCGCCAAGGAGCGCATCTTCTCCTTTCGCACCACGCAGCATCGCTGGGATCCCAAGAACCAGCGTCCGGAGCTGTGGAAGCTGTACAACACCCGCAAGCACAAGGGTGAGTCGATCCGTGTATTCCCGATCTCCAACTGGACCGAGCTGGATATCTGGCAGTACATCTACCTGCAGAACATCCCCATCGTGCCGCTCTACTACGCCGCCGAGCGCCCGGTGGTGGAGCGCGACGGCGCACTGATCATGGTCGACGACGAACGCATGCCGATGGAGCCCGGCGAGGTGCCGATGCTGCGCAAGGTCCGCTTCCGCACCCTGGGCTGCTACCCGCTGACCGGCGCCATCGAATCAGAGGCAGACACCCTGCCGGCAATCATCCAGGAGATGCTGCTGACCAAGACCTCCGAGCGCCAGGGCCGGGTGATCGACCATGACAGCGCCGCGTCGATGGAAAAGAAAAAGCAGGAAGGCTATTTCTGAGCTGCGGGCTGCGGGCTACGGGCTACGAGCGTGCGCTTCGCGCAGTTGCGGGCTGCGGGCTGCGGGCTACGAGCTACGATAGGAACTACAAAGCCCGAAGCCCGAAGCCCGAAGCCCGAAGCCCGAAGCCCGAGGACAACGTTATGCGACATGAACAAATGGAAGTTTGGCAGCGAAGCAAGCAGCTTAGCGTTGGGGTCTATCGCGAGCTGAGGAATTTGCGTGATTTTGGATTCAAGGACCAGATCACACGCTCAGCCCTGTCGATACCCAGCAATATCGCCGAAGGCTTTGAGCGCTATACCGAGCGAGAAAAGTTTCGCTTCGTCTCAATCGCCAAGGGTTCCTGCGGCGAATTTGCCACTCAGTCACTGATTGGTATCGAAGTTGGATACATCGCTGAGCCCATTGGCCAACATTGGCGCAGCGAAGCCATGGTGATCTCTCGGATGCTCGGCTCATTGCTCAAAGCCCTTGATGTTCGATCACAGAATTAGCCACCAAACTTGAAAGGCCTACGACCTGCCCGTCGCTCGTGGCTCGCAGCTCGTAGCGCTCGTGCTCTCATCAAAAGGAGAAAGCACTGTGTCACACGCCTCACCAATGATATCGGAAAACATTGAGACCTATCTGAGAGAGCACGAGCGGAAAGGGCTGCTGCGCTTCATCACCTGCGGCAGCGTGGACGACGGCAAGAGCACGCTGATCGGCCGGCTGCTGTTCGAGTCCAAGCTGCTGTTCGAAGACCAGCTGGCCACCATCGAGGCGGATTCGAAGAAGTACGGCACCCAGGGCGACGAGATGGACTTCGCCCTGCTGGTCGACGGCCTGGCCGCCGAGCGCGAGCAGGGCATCACCATCGATGTGGCCTACCGCTTCTTCTCCACCGACAAGCGCAAGTTCATCGTCGCCGACACGCCGGGGCACGAGCAGTACACACGCAACATGGTCACCGGCGCCTCCACCGCCGATGCCGCCATCCTGATGGTCGACGCCCGCCACGGCATCCTCACCCAGACGCGCCGCCACAGCTTTTTGATGTCGCTGATCGGCATGCGCCGGGTGGTGGTCGCCATCAACAAGATGGACCTGGTGGACTACTCGAAAGAGCGCTTCGAGGAGATCGTCGAGGAGTACCGGGCCTTCGCCAGGCAGCTGGGGCTCGAAGCGATCACCTTCATCCCGATGTCGGCGCTCAAGGGCGACAACGTCATCGAGCACGGCCATCACATGCCCTGGTATCACGGCCCCACCCTGATGGCCTACCTGGAGACCGTGGAGGTCGACGACGAACGCCTGCAGCGCGACCCCTTCCGCCTGCCGGTGCAGTGGGTCAACCGCCCCAACCTGGACTTCCGCGGCTTCACCGGCATGGTGACCAGCGGCAGGGTCAGGCCCGGCGACGCCATCCGCGTGCAGCCCTCCGGCAAGTCCAGCACGGTGTCACGCATCTACACCTTCGATGGCGACCTGGACGAGGCCGTGGCCGGCCAGTCCATCACCCTGCTGCTGGACGACGAGATCGACATCTCCCGTGGCGACGTCATCTCCGGCGTCGAGCAGCCGAGCCAGACCGCCGACCAGTTCGAAACCAGCCTGGTGTGGATGCACGAACAACCGCTGCTGCCCGGCCGCCCCTACCTGATGAAGCTGGGCACCCAGACCGTCTCGGCCACCATCACCGACATCAAGTACCAGATCAACGTCAATACGCTGGAGCACACGGCGGCCAAGCAGCTGGAGCTCAATGCCATCGGCGTATGCAACTTGAGCCTCAACAAGCCCGTGGCCTTCGATCCCTACCAGGAGAGCCAGGATACCGGCGGCTTCATCCTCATCGACCGCATGACCAACAACACGGTCGGCGCCGGCATGCTGCATTTCGCCCTGCGGCGCAGCCAGAATATCCACATGCAGCACCTGGATATCGACAAGCAGGCACGCGCCCTCTCCAAGACCCAACAGCCCGCGGTGTTGTGGTTCACCGGCCTCTCCGGTGCCGGCAAGTCGACCATCGCCAACCTGGTGGAGAAGAAGCTGCACGCCGCCGGCCAGCACACCTACCTGCTGGATGGCGACAACGTGCGCCACGGTCTCAACCGCGACCTGGGCTTCACCGACGCCGACCGCGTCGAGAACATCCGTCGCGTGGGCGAGGTGGCCAAACTGATGGTCGATGCCGGCCTGATCGTACTGACCGCCTTCATCTCGCCCTTCCGCAGCGAACGCCAGCTGGCCCGGGATCTGGTGGAAGACGGCGAGTTCATCGAGATATTCGTCGACACCCCGCTCGACGTGGCCGAGGAACGGGACCCAAAGGGGCTCTACAAGAAGGCACGCCGCGGCGAGCTGAAGAACTTCACCGGCATCGACTCCGCCTATGAGCCGCCGGAGAACCCGAACCTGCACCTCAAGACTGACGAGATGAGCAGCGAAGACGCCGCCGACGCCATCATCGAGCTGCTGCGCGAACGACAGATCATCACCTGACCCCGATGGCACTGCCACCGAACAAGGAATCTGCATGAACCTCGTCAAACTCCTGGACCAAGCCCACACCATCGCCCTCGACGCCGGCCGTGCCATCATGGCCGTCTACGCCCGCGACTTTTCCATCGAGGAAAAGGAGGACAAGAGCCCGCTGACCGAGGCCGACAAGGC
>JAGXGN010000052.1 GCA_024636705.1 Halomonas sp. | reverse complement strand
CTATCAGGAAGGGGTCGCCAGGCTCGCCGGTCATGCCAAGGTTCGCGACGTGGCGCGCGGGCAACAGGGCTCCGGCCCCCACGACTGCCAGGCCGCGCTCTTCGCCGTCTCGGCGGACGACTTCCTCGCCGACGAGGCGCTGCAGCGCGAAGAAGTCTTCGGTGCCTGCTCGCTGGTCGTCGAAGGCGAAAGCCTCGACGACATGCGCCGCATCGCCGGGCGGCTCGAAGGCCAGCTCACTGCGACCCTGCAACTCGACGACGGTGACCGGGACGCGGCCAAGGCCCTGCTGCCGATTCTCGAGCGCAAGGCGGGACGGATCCTCGCCAACGGCTGGCCCACCGGGGTCGAGGTCTGCCATTCCATGGTCCATGGCGGCCCCTACCCGGCGACCTCGGACAGCCGCACCACCTCGGTGGGTAGCGCGGCCATCCATCGCTTCCTGCGTCCGGTGTGCTACCAGGCGCTGCCGGAATCCCTGCTGCCCGAGGCGCTCAAGGACGGCAACCCGCTGGGCGTGAGCCGGCTGATGGATGGCAAGCGCGAGGGGTAGGCAAGTCTGTGCCTGATCGTTTCGGAAGACGTCCTTCAGTGGGTGTCTTCCGATTCGTGTTCAGCAGGCCCATCAGCGGACCAGCCAGAAGCCGATGATGATCGCGCCGAAGACCGTGGCGAGGAACAGCATATTTCGGACACGCGTCTCTTTTGGCGGCCGGGGTGCTGGGCTCATGGTGGTATCCTGATACGGCACATGACGAGTCGGAAGGGGTTAGAGACAAAGGGTAATCCCGTTAGCCTGCTATCGCCACTCTCGTATCCCGTTCTTGACGCTTCACTTCTGCCTGGATGATTGCCCATGACCGATCCCCGTTCCCTTCACCTCGCGGACGGCCGATTGGGTGCTCTAAGCTGGGGCGAGACGTCGGTGCCTACCTGGTTGGCATTGCATGGCTGGCTCGACAATGCCGCCAGCTTTTCCCGTCTCGCTCCCCCGGGCGGGTGTCCCAGCTGGTATCGATCATGAGCGCCTTTTCCATTTCGCGGGAGACAGCAGATGAGTGATCAGCAGAGGATCCGCCAGGGGGAGGGCAAGCGGGTGGCCCTGGTGCTGGGCAGTGGCGGCGCACGCGGCTATGCCCATATCGGCGTCATCGACGAACTCGAGGCGCGTGGCTACGAGATCGTGGCGATCTCCGGCTGTTCGATGGGTGCCCTGGTCGGGGGAGTTCATGCCGCCGGGAAACTCGATGACTATCGGGACTGGGTCTGCCGTCTCGATTATTTCGACGTGCTGCGATTGGTGGATGTGACCTGGAGCCCCATGGGGGCGATGCGTGCCAGCAAGGTGATGAGCAAGCTCGAGTCCCTGATCGGCGATACCCGCATCGAGGATCTCTCCATTCCCGTGACAACGGTGGCAACCGATCTGGTGCGCCAGCAGGAAGTATGGTTCCAGAGCGGCTCACTGCTGGAAGCGATTCGTGCCTCCATCGCCGTTCCCGGTGTGATAACGCCGGTACATCGCGGCGAGCAGGTGCTGGTGGATGGAGGGCTTCTCAACCCCTTGCCGATCACTCCCACGGTCTCGGCCGGTGCCGATTTCATCCTGGCTGTCAATGCAACCGCTCACAGTTCTCGCCCCGTCAGCCTGGAGGAGCTGATGCCACCCCAGGAACTGCCAGAGGAGCCGGTTCCTGATCCGGCAAGCAAAGCGGGGAGTACCGACTTTGCCAGCTGGCTGGAGGGCGTACGTGGTGCCACCCTGCGACTCTTCGATGGGCTGGGTCCCGATGAGGATCTGGGCGACGATGACACCGATGAATCGCTGGCACGCGAGCGACGCGAATGGGGAAGGCTCGACATGGTATTGGCCTCCTTCGACATTACCCAGGCGGCCTTGGCTCGCTACAAGGTCGCCGGTTACCCACCGGATGTGATGATCGAAGTGCCCAAGACGATCTGTGGCGCCTACGAATTCCATCGCGCCGAGGCATTGATCGCTCTCGGCCGACATCTGGCGGGACAGGCCCTGGAACACTTCGAGGGCAGGGGCATTGGCACTGTGGGGAGTGACAGGATAAGGGTGGTGCCGACACGGGCCGATGATGCGAGAGAGGGTGATTAACACCCGCCGACCGAGAAAGCCTACCGGGGTCGGTCAGGGTTCGACCCCTCGCCGGCGCAAGAGCACATAGACGGCGCCGGTGCCGCCATCGATCTCGGTGGCCGAGCAGAAGGCCACGACACTCGGCCATTCCCGCAACCTGGCGTTCACATGGCTCTTGATCACCGGATAGTCGCTGGTCACGCCCCAGGCCTTGCCGTGTACGATCAGGACACAGCGGCGTTGCGCGGCCACGGCGTCGCGTAGGAAGGCCTCCAGCTCAGCCCTGGCCTCTTCCAGGGTATAGCCATGCAGATCCAGCCCTTCTTCCCAGCCAAAGCGTCCGCGCTTGAGCTTCTGCCGCGTGCGCCAGGGCAGATCGGGAAGCGCGAAATCCAGGGCCTCGGAGGGGCGAACCGCCTCTACGCGTCCGTCGGAGGTGCGGCCTGATGCACTACCCTGGCCGACCGAGGTTGCCGCGGCCCTTCGTTCGGCCGTCGAGTCGTCTCTGGGGCGGGCACGCCCAGGATCGGCCCGGTTGGTCGCGAGGGGTCGCACACCGTCTTCTCGCAGGGCCTGGCGGAAGGCGTCGATATCCTCGTCATCCGGATGGTGGCGATGTCGATCCATGAAGTACTCGGTCAGGCGTCGGGAACGCCAGTATAGCGGTTGGGGCGTGGCTGTGAACCGCCTTGCCGGGTACAATCTCAGTGTTTCCCCGCGACCTGTCCCGGTCAACCCTCCCCATGGCCACAGGAGTCCACGTGAGCGCTTTCCATCACGATCCCTCCGCCTCCACCCTGCAGCTTGCCGACGAGGTGCTCCGCGACGGCCTGCTGACAGTGCGCGATTGCCTGCGCTGGGCCGCCAGCGAATTCCACCTGGCGGGACTCTTCTATGGGCATGGAACCGATTCCGCCTGGGATGAGGCGGTGGCACTGACCCTGGGTGCCCTTCACCTTCCCTGGAATGTCGACCCTGCCGTGCTCGACGCCCGGCTGTTGCCCATGGAGCGCCTGCGTATCGTGGGCTTGGTGAGGGCTCGCATTACCAGTCGTCGCCCCTTGCCCTACCTGCTGGGGGAGGCCTTCTTTGCCGGCTTCCCCTTCACGGTGGATGAACGAGTACTGATACCGCGCTCCCCCATCGCCAAATTGATTGAGCACGACTTCGCCGCCTGGTTCCCGGAACAGCCTCCTTCACGAGTGCTCGACCTCTGTGCGGGCTCCGGCTGTATCGGGATCGCCACGGCCCTGCATCTGCCCACCTGCGAGGTGGATCTGGCCGACATCAGTCCGGAGGCACTGGACGTGGCGCGGATCAACATTACACGCCACGATGTGGGGGCGCGGGTGAGGGTAGTGGAGTCGGATCTCTTCGATGGCCTGGCGGGTTGGCGCTATGAATTGATCGTCTGCAATCCGCCTTATGTCGATGCCCGTGATCTCACGACCATGCCCGCCGAGTTCCGCCATGAGCCCTCCCTGGCCCTGGAGGCCGGCAGCGATGGCCTGGATATCGTGCGCCGTATCCTGCGTGAGGCCGGGGCGCACCTCGTCGAGGAGGGTGTGCTGATTCTCGAGGTGGGTAACTCCGGCCGTCATCTTGAAGCGGCCTTTCCCGATGTGCCCTTCCTGTGGCTGGAATTCGAACGTGGCGGCCAGGGGGTCTGTGTCCTCACGGCTGCCGAACTCGACGCCCATGCGGCGACATTTGCCTGATTCTCGATCGCGACTTCAGAGGAACGCCCATGTCCGGCAACACCTTCGGCAAGCTGTTTACCGTTACCACCTTCGGCGAGAGTCATGGTCCCGCCCTCGGCGCCATCGTCGATGGCTGCCCCCCGGGGCTGCCACTCTGCGAAGCGGACCTCCAGCATGACCTGGACCGGCGTCGCCCCGGGACCTCGCGGCACACCACCCAGCGTCGCGAATCCGACCAGGTGAGGATTCTCTCCGGCGTTTTCGAAGGCGTGACGACCGGAACCTCCATTGGCCTCTTGATCGAGAATACCGATCAGCGGTCAGGCGATTATTCCCGGATCAAGGATATCTTTCGTCCGGCCCATGCCGACTATAGCTACCATCACAAGTACGGTATCCGTGATCATCGTGGCGGCGGCCGCTCCAGTGCCCGTGAGACCGCACTTCGCGTGGCGGCAGGCGCCATCGCCAGGAAGTATCTGGCGACCCTGGGCATCCTGATACGCGGCTACATGAGCCAGCTGGGACCCATCGTCATCGACTTCAGGTCCTGGGAGGGCGTGGACGACAACCCCTTCTTCTGTCCTGACCCCGACAAGGTGCCGGAACTCGAGGCCTTTATGGACCAGTTGCGTCGCGACCAGGATTCGGTGGGCGCGAGGATCACCGTCATGGCCGAGGGGGTTCCGCCGGGGCTCGGCGAGCCGGTTTTCGATCGCCTCGACGCCGAATTGGCCCATGGCCTGATGAGCATCAATGCCGTCAAGGGTGTCGAGATCGGCGAGGGCTTTGCCTCGGTGGCCCAGCGGGGCAGCGAGCACCGCGATGAGATGACCCCCGAGGGCTTCCTGTCCAATCATGCCGGTGGGGTGCTGGGGGGGATTTCCAGTGGCCAGACGATCATCGCGCACCTCGCCCTCAAGCCCACCTCGAGCATCACCACACCGGGGCGTTCCATCGATATCCACGGCCAGGCGGTGGAGGTGGTGACCAAGGGTCGACATGACCCCTGTGTGGGCATCCGGGCCACGCCCATCGCCGAGGCGATGATGGCGTTGACCCTCATGGATCACCTGCTGCGCCACCGTGGCCAGAACGCCGATGTTCGCGTGGAGACACCACGGCTCTGCTGAATAGCGTCAGGCGTCATGACTGCTACACTGTGGATGACAATCCAAAAGAGCACGGACATGAAGATCAACGTCGAATTTGACCTGACACCCGATGAATTCCGGCGGTCACTGGGATTGCCGGATGTCGAAGTCTTCCAGCAGGACCTCCTGAGCCGTATTCACAAGCAGATGGAATCCGGCGTGGAAGGCTATGACCCCATGAGCCTGATGCAGCCCTTCCTGCAACAGCAACCGGGCATGCCCCAGGGGCTTTCTCAAGGGCTGACTCAGGGCCTTTCCCAGGGACTCTCCAGCTTCGGCACCTATCAGCAGATGATGCTCGACATGCTCAACCAGGCGGCGTCCAAGGGCCAGAGCAAGGAAGGTACGGAGAGCAAGGAAGGTACGGAGAGCAAGGAAGGTACGGAGAGCAAGGAAGGTACGGAGAGCAAGGAGAGCCAGGCGTCGACCGGTGGGCGTGAGAAGAAGACTGCCAAGGCCTCCAAGCCGACCAGTGCTGACGCTTCTACAGGCAAGCCGTCGTCGAGCCGGTCGACGACCAAGTCCACCGGCAGTGCCCGCTCGAGGGGCAAGCGTGAAGACGCATGAGGCGTCCTGAGGTCATTGGTTGACATTGCAATGCACCTTCTGAACGACTAGACTTTGTGCAGTGCAATAATTCGTGCAATATTGAGTCTCATGCCGCACGTTTGGTAAATAGCGAAAATAAAGACCGAAAAGGAGTACCTGCATGCAAGACAAGATGATGGAAAACTTCAACGAGCAGACGCGTCAGTTCTTCGAGCCCATGCGCAAGCTCAACTCCATGATGCTCGACAACATGGAGAAGATGACACAGCAGCAGCTCGAGGCGATGAAGCGCTACAGCCAGATGGGTACCGACGAGCGAATGCGCAGTGCTTCGGAGATGACTGAT
Source organism: Halomonas sp. (assembly GCA_024636705.1). Classification (GTDB taxonomy): domain Bacteria; phylum Pseudomonadota; class Gammaproteobacteria; order Pseudomonadales; family Halomonadaceae; genus Halomonas. Next base: position 6,611 of record JAGXGN010000052.1, on the reverse strand, counting down.
CCCGAGGACCTGCGTGATTTCGGTGCTCGCCAGGCCGAGGTGATGAACGAGTTGTCTCAGCAGATGCTGAAAGATGCCCGTGCCATGAGCGAGATGAGCATGGAATTCAAGAGCCAGCTCGAGGCGCTCTTTGCCGAGGCCGGGCAGCAGATGACAGATCAGGCACAGAAAGCCGGTGGTTCAGCTGCCAAGTCAGGCCCTGCCAAGGCCAGCAGCAAGTCATCGAGCGGCAACAGCAGCAACAAGAGCTGAAATATCCAGTCGGCGTGTCGGTCTCCGCCACGCCTCGGGATACATGCCAATGTCTAGTGGGCATCGGCATGTGTCTTTCTTGATTTCACGATATTTGGCTGACAGTCCGTCAGGAGGCGTCAATGCAGCAAGGGGTGCAAGCACCAACTCAGGCCGAGCTGGAGGCATGGAATGACCAGCTCAAGGAAATCGGTGAGGAATATCGGCCCCTGATGGAGGATCTTCTGAAGCGCATGGTGCCGAGTGCCGCCGGAGACTCCGTGCAGGAAGACATGCGCGAGAGCTTTCGTGCCGGTGCCGAGGCCCTGATGCGTAACCCTTCGCTGATCTGGCAGGCGCAGTCACGGCTTCTTCAGGATCAGTTCCAGCTCTGGCAGCAGGGTGTGCGCTCCCTCTCCGGGCAACAGGTGGAGCCGCTGGTGACGCCAGCCAAGGGAGATCGTCGCTTCAACGATGAGGCCTGGACCCAGGATCCTCACTATATGGCGATCATGCAGCAATACCTGCTCTTCTCGCGGATGGTCGAGGACCTGATCGATAACCTGGATGGCCTCGATGATAAGCGCAAGCGCAACCTGGCCTTCTATGCCCGCCAGCTGGTCAATGCCATGGCGCCGACCAACTTCGTCTCTACCAATCCTGAAGTCATGAGAAAGACCCTCGAGACGCGGGGTCAGAACCTGGTCGATGGCCTGGCACGGCTGCGTGAGGATCTCGCCAATTCTACGGAAGGGCTCAATGTCAGCATGACAGACCGCTCGGCCTTCGAGGTCGGTGAGAATATCGCCGTCACGCCCGGGTCAGTGGTCTACGAGAACGAATTGATCCAGCTGATCCAGTATTCACCCTCCACCGAGAAGGTCTTCAAGACACCGCAGCTGGTGGTGCCACCCTGGATCAACAAGTACTACATCCTGGACCTGCGCCAGGATAATTCCCTGGTCAAATGGCTGGTCGAGCAGGGCCACACCGTCTTCCTGATCTCCTGGCGCAACCCGGGCCCCGAGCAGCGTGACCTGACCTGGGCCGATTACATGCAGATGGGCCCCATCGATGCCATGGGTGCCATCGAACAGGCGACCGGCGAGAAGTCGGTGAACCTAACCAGCTACTGTATTGGGGGGACTCTGGCGGCCTCGACGGTCGCCTATCTGACCAGTACCCGTCGTGGACGCAAGGTGAAGTCGGTGACCTACATGGCCACCCTGCAGGACTTCCGCGATCCGGGCGAGATCGGTGTCTTCCTGACCGAGCCCGTGGTCGAGGGTATCGAAGCGAAGCTCGAGCAGGATGGCTACCTGGATGGGCGAGTGATGGCCTTCTCCTTCAACCTGCTTCGCGAGAATGACCTCTTCTGGTCCTTCTACATCAACAATTACCTGAAGGGCGACAAGCCGGCTCCCTTCGATCTGCTCTACTGGAACACCGACGGCACCAACCTGCCTGCCGGCACCCATGGCTGGTATCTGCGCAACATGTACATGGAAAACCGCCTGGTGGAACCCGGTGGCATCGAGCTTGATGGGGTCAAGATCGATCTGCGCAAGATCTCCACGCCGAGCTACTTCATCTCCACGCGTGATGACCATATCGCCAAGTGGAACAGCAGCTACTATGGGGCCTTGCTGCCGAAGGGCGAGGTGACCTTCGTGCTGGGGGGGTCAGGCCATATTGCCGGTATCGTCAATCCTCCGCACAAGAACAAGTATGGCTACTGGACCAACGATGAACTCCCAGAAACCGCAGAGCAGTGGCTGGCGGGGGCGGAGCAGCAGGAAGGCTCCTGGTGGCCGCACTGGCAGGCATGGATGACCGGGCATGGCTATGCGGACACCGAGAAGATGGTTCCCGCCCGCACTCCCGGCGAAGGGGAGCTCGATATCCTCGAGCCGGCACCGGGGCGCTATGTAAAGACGACCATCCCTGAGGTGCTCGGGGAGCACCCAGCACCCAGCGCCTAGCCGCTCGGTGACGGGCGGCGAGTGCCGATGACAACCAGAACCCCATCGCGTCCAGACGTGATGGGGTTCTTGTCTGTAAAGGGGTTACCTTCCAGGGAAGACGATCAGCGCCGACCTTCTGGGCGATGTATTCCCGGAACGGCCAGCAGTAGTAGGCTCGGTAAGCAATAGCGCACCGGGCGGTAGTGGTCGGTGACCTGTTACGCCGGATACGCCTTCGGCTTATCCGGCCTACGTGGCAGGAGCCCCGGGATGACCAACAGGGCAGCCAGCAGCCAGGCGGGCCAGCTGCCGGTCCGGGTGAAGGGTGTCAGCCCGGTCATGGCCATGACCTCCCCGGTGATGCGAGTGGTCTCGAACTGGGGTGCCCTGGCGGTAATCCTGCCCTGGGGATCGATGATGGCGGTCACGCCGTTGCTGGTGGCGCGTGCCACGTATCGGCCATTTTCCAGGGCGCGAAGGCGTGCCATCTGGAGGTGTTGCAGTGGACCGATGGAAGCGCCGAACCAGGTGTCGTTGGAGACCGTGAGCAGCAGCTCAGCGTTTCGGGCGCGGTCGGCTACCAGGTCGGCATAGATGATCTCGTAGCAGATGGCGTTGCCGATGCGCAGTCCCGCCGCCTGGATCGGTGCCTGGTTTTTCGGTCCCGGTGTCATGACCGGCATGGGTAGGTCGAAGAAGGCGAGGGTGCCTTTCAGCAGACTTTCTAGTGGCAGGTACTCGCCGAAGGGCACTAGGTGTGCCTTGCGGTATTCTCCCTCGACGTTGCCGACTCCGATCACGCTGTTGTAGTAGAGGCCTTCCTGGTCGCGCTGCAGGATCCCGGTGAGCAGGGCGGTATCGGGAGGGAGATTGGATTGCACACGAGCCAGGATGGGGCCTGCCTGGTCTTCGAACATCGGCAGGGCCGCCTCCGGCCAGACGATCAGGTCGATATCGTCCGGCAGGTCGCGGGTCAGCTCGCTGTAGGTATTGGCTGCCACCCGCTGGCCTTCCGGCGTCCACTTGATCAGCTGGGGCAGGTTTCCTTGCAGCAGAGCGAGGCGTACCGGCTCGCCGGTGGGCGAGGTCCACTGGCTCGGCAATCCCAGGGGAGCGAGCCACAGGGCCGCTAGGGGTGCCAACACCCACCAGCGTCGATGCAGGAATTCGACGGCCAGGGTGCCGGTGAGCACCGTGATCAGGGACAGGAGGTAGACCCCACCCACGGGTGCCCAGTCAGCGAGTGGCGAATCCACATGTGCCGTTCCCAGGAGCAGCCAGGGAAAGCCGGTGAACAGCAGGTTCGCAGCCATTCGCCGAGGACCCAGGCCCCTGCGAAGGTCAGAAAGGCCAGGCGTGGTCCACAGAGACGGCGATACAGCCAGAAAATCAGCGCATAGATGAGTGCCAGGCCGATAACAAACAAGGCGGTAAGAAACAGCGCCAGGAGGACACCGGTATAGCCGTAGTCGTGGATCGATACATAGACCCAGGAGGCGCCCGAACCGAAGAGCCCGATTCCATAGCACCCGCCGCGCAGCGCCGCCTGGCCCGGGGTCAGGGTGTGGATGCCCAGGTAGACCAGGCAGATGGCGACCGGGCCTAGCCACCATAGCTCGAAGGGCGAGGCAGTGAGCGTGGTGAGGCCACCCGCCACCAGGGCCAGCAAACAACCGAGGTAGCGGTTGGGCATCAACCCGTGCATGGCGTCTTTACCGTCCCTGGTCATTGCCATGTCAGGGTCAATCGTCATCCGTGACATCGCATGACTCTGCTTCCAGCAGACGGATACGGCGGTTGTCGGCATTGAGTACCGTGAAGCGCCACCCCTTGATTTCGGTGTGCTCTCCACGGCTGGGCAGATGGCCGAAGCGTTGCATGACAAGGCCGCCGAGGGTGTCGAATTCCTCGTCGGAGAAGTCGGTCTCGAAACGCTCGTTGAAGTCCTCAATGGGGGTCAGGGCACGGATGGCGAAGCGGCCCTCGCCGAGTTCCCGAATATCGTCCTCTTCATCGATATCATGCTCGTCCTCGATGTCACCGACGATCTGCTCGAGGATGTCCTCGATGGTGACGATGCCGGCGGTACCGCCATATTCATCCACGACCACGGCCATGTGATTGTGGGTGTCGCGGAACTCCTTGAGCAGGCTGTTGAGACGCTTGGACTCGGGCACGAACATGGCCGGGCGAATGACTTCCTCCAGCCTGAAGGGGACACCATTCTCCTGGCCGCGACGCAATAGCGGCAGCAGGTCCTTGGCCAGCAGAAGGCCCTTGACCTCGTCGAGGTTCTCGCCGATGACGGGATAGCGGGAGTGGCCGGTCTCCAGGATCACCGGCAGATACTCCTCCAGGGGCTGGTCGAGGGCGATGGCCGTTACCTGAGAGCGGGGGATCAGCACTTCCCGGACCTGCTGGTCGCTGATCTTAAGGGCGCCTTCAATGATCATCATGGCATCCTGCTCGAGCTTGAGGCGCGAGCCGGCCTGTCGAAGGAATTCCAGCAACTCGTCCCGGGAACTGGGTTCGTCGTTGTCACTGGAAAGGGCGCTGAAAAACTTCTCGAGCCAGGACTTGTTGCCCTGGCTGGTCGATCGGTCTTCGCTCATGCGTCGGGTCTCTCGTCCTCGTGATCGGGTCGTCCCGCTTCATTGCCTGCGGGGGAGTCGGCGCCATAGGGATCCGGGATGCCCAGCATCGCCAGCATGTCGGCCTCGAGTGTTTCCATGGCCTCGGCGTCGAGGGTCTCGATATGATCATACCCCAGCAGGTGCAGGGTGCCATGGATCACCATATGAGCGTAGTGAGCCAGCGGCGACTTGTCCTGTTCGAGGGCCTCACTGATCACCACCGGGTGGCAGATCACCAGGTCGCCGAGCAGGGGCAGCTCGACCCCCGGGGGACCCTCGAAGGGGAAGGAGAGCACATTGGTCGGCGCGTCCTTTCCCCGATAGTCGCGATTCAGCATCCGGCTCTCGGTCTCGTCGACGAAACGGATGGTCAGTTCGTGACGATCTTCACCGGGATGGTGCGCCAGGACGTGCGACACCCAGGCCTCGAGGTCCGACTGGGCGGGGAGTCCGTCAGCCTCGATGGCAACTTGACGGTCGACGAGGAGGGCTCGCATCAGTCCATTCGCTCACTGTCACTGCGATTGATCCTGTCCAGCCGCTCCTGGCGAATGGCCTCGCGTTCCTGGTCACGGACTTCGCGCTTCGCCCTGTCCTCGGCCTCCTGCCCGGCCTCGAAGTGGTCGTAGGCCTCGATGATGCGTTGCACCAGGGGGTGGCGAACCACGTCCTTGGCCGCGAAGTGGGTGACGCCGATGCCGGGAGTCCCCTTGAGCACCTCGAGCACCTGGATCAGCCCCGACGTCTGGCCGCGGGGCAGGTCGACCTGGGTGACATCACCGGTGATCACCGCCGTCGAGCCGAAGCCGATGCGGGTCAGGAACATCTTCATCTGCTCACGGGTGGTGTTCTGGCTCTCGTCGAGGATGATGAAGGCGTTGTTGAGGGTGCGCCCCCGCATGTAGGCCAGCGGCGCGATCTCGATGATCTGGCGCTCGATCAGCTTGGCGACCTGCTCGAAGCCGATCATCTCGTAGAGGGCATCGTAGAGGGGACGCAGGTAAGGGTCGATCTTCTGTGCCAGGTCACCGGGCAGGAAGCCGAGCTTCTCGCCGGCCTCCACGGCCGGACGTACCAGCAGGATGCGGCGCACCTCCTGCTGGTTGAGCGCCTCTACGGCCGCGGCCACGGCAAGGTAGGTCTTGCCGGTGCCGGCCGGGCCGATGCCGAAGTTGATGTCGTGGGCACGTATGCTCTGGACATACCCCTGCTGGTTGAGACCCCGAGGCTTGATCAGTGCGCGGGGTGTGCGCAGCAGTACCTCTCCCTCGGGTTCGCCTTCCTCCTCGTCGAGTGCCTCGAGGCCCGATTCCTGCAGGAAGAGATGCACGGTGTCCGGGTCAAGGTCGCTGGCCTCGGTCTCACGATAGAGGTGCTCCAGCACGTTGGCGGCCGCCTTGACGTGATTCACGGGACCCGCCAACTGGAAGATATTGCCGCGATTGCGCAGGGTGATGCCGAGTCGCGATTCGACAAGCTTCAGGTTCTCGTCGCGCTGGCCGCAGAGGTTGGCCAGGCGACGTGGATCATTGGGTTCGAGGTTCAGGGTAATGATGCGATTGGCCTGAGTGGCTGGTTGGCTCAAGACTGGGAGATCCCCGCGTGGTGTATGTGGTATCAGCTTACTGCCCCGGCGGTTGCCGGGGCAATCATGCGACTCAGAAGCGGTCGGGGGAAGCCAGTTCGCCGCGCAGCGAATTGGGCAGGGCTTCGCTGATCTCGACATCGACGAAATAGCCGATCAGCTCGGCGGGATTGGCGGCACGGAAATTCACCACGCGGT
>JAGXGN010000051.1 GCA_024636705.1 Halomonas sp. | reverse complement strand
GGGCGCTGGACCGCAGACGCGGCCGTATCCTGGCCTTCTGCTTCTGCTTCTGCCTCTCCTTCTGCCTCCGCATCTCCCTCAGCCTCACCATGATAGCTGGCCAGCAGGAAGGATGCCTCGGTCACAGGGGCAAACCGCAGTGAAGTTGAGGAATCACCCGCCGCCGTGGCCTGCATGACGGCACCACCCGCCAACAGGACCAATGCCGGCGCGGTATAGGCGACATGGCGACTCAAACGACCGAACAACCGGCGACGTTTATCTTCTTGTTCTGACATGATCTCCACCTCCGTAACAGCTGTATGATTGATTCGTTGGCAATCAATCACCTGACAATCAATGACGTGTTTACGCCATGAAGCGTATCCTGATCCTTGAGGGACCATCGCACTGCCAAGACAGCACGATGTAACTTAGTCGACACGCGCGTGAATTACTTACATGCGTGATGACAGCAGCCATCGAGCAGGATGGGGTACCGACACGAGCGTGGGGTAATCGGGCGTAATGATTCAGGCGTCATCACGAGCCAATAAAGGGAATTCGGGATGCCATATAGAACTCGCCTTCCTCGCTGAACCCTGGAGCTGGATATGACGGATCAGTCAAGCAGCGTGGGCGACGATCCCACTGACGACTCGACAAAACGGATGGAACGCCTGACCGCCGTGCGGCCACGGCTGCTTTCCTTCGCTCGCCTGCACCTGCGTGACAACGCCCAGGCAGAGGATGCGGTTCAGGAGGCCTTGATGGCCGCCATCGAGAAGGATGCGAGCTTTGCCGGACGCTCCGGCTACGAGACCTGGGTATTCGGCATCCTCAAATACAAGATCCTGGATGGATTGCGGATGCAGAAGCGCCAAGGCCAATGGCAACCCCTGGAGGACGAGACAGACGACGATGCCATCGATCGTCAGTTCCAGCAGAATGGCCGCTGGCATGAAGGGGCACGCCCATTGGGCTGGGGTGAACCGGAAACCGTACTGGATAACGACCATTTCTGGCAGGTCTTCGATGCCTGCATGATCGCCCTTCCGGATACGATTGCCCGGGTCTTCTCCCTGCGCGAGCTCATGGGGTTATCGACCGAGCAGATCTGCCACGAGATCGGCATCAAGGAAAATAACTGCTGGGTCATCCTGCATCGCGCCAGGTTGAAACTGAGAAGTTGTATCGAAAAGGGCTGGATGAAGGGGCAAGAGAAATGATCGTGATGTGTAAAGAAGCCACTCGCTTGATGTCACTCAAACAGGATCGCCTCCTGACACTCAAGGAACGTATATCCCTGCGAGTCCACTTGATGATGTGCGATGCCTGTCGTCATTGCGACGACCAGTTCGGACTTCTACATAAAATCGGCGACAAGATCGAGGAAGACCTCGACGAAGAGACAAGAACGCATCGGCATGGACAGTAAGGACGAGACGACCAGTCACGACTGATTACCTTTACCCCTGAATTCAAACACCTGTATTCATAAAATCCTGGATTCATAGAATAACTGCAGCACCCAGCGAGGACACGGCCCTCATGACCCCTCTGCCCTGGCAGGTGTGGTTCACGCACCTGGGACTCTCGTCCAGTGCCGAGCCCCCGGCGTGTCCGGGGAACACAACGGGCTGAGGTGTCCATTCCCTCATCAGGGTCGAGAAAGCGGGTGCTGGAACCAGCTCGCCATCCCCACTTTCCCGTCCGGGAAAGGCGTGGATAGCATCACCGCCAGGCTGAGCCGGGCCTTGCGGGCACTCTGGTCAGGGACAACGATAGCCCCCACTGACACCAGGCTGGCCAGGCTTCCCGGGAATTCATAGCTGAAATTGACCGGGCCCTGCTGACAACTGGAGACCACGAGCACGGTGATTCCGGCCTCAATGGCATGCTCGACACTCTCGAGCCAGCCGGGAGGCACATGCCCCCTGCCCAGCCCGTCGATCACCAGGCCACGGGCGCCGCCGGCGATCGACGCCTCGACAAGTGCTGGGCTGGCATCCAGGTAGGCGGGCAGGATATCGACACGGGGCAGGCGCTCACCGAGTGGCAGCGGGGGCATGCGCAGGGGCAACTGCGCCAGGTGGACGCGCGGCCCATCGACATAGCCCAGCTGGCCGCCACCCGGTGCGCCGAAGCCATTGAGCCGATAGGTGTTGAGCTTGCGAACCTGTCTGGCAGCATAGATGCACTCAATGAACACCACCGTGGCACCCAGCCCAGTCAGGCGGCCGTCCGCGGCGACGATAATGGCATCGGCGAGGTTGCGGAAGGCGTCGGTACCCTCCTCATGGGGCGCGCGCTGGGAGCCGGTGACCACCAGGGCACAGTCGTTCAGCGCCAGGGTGACATCCAGGAAATGGGCGGTTTCCTCGAGGGTATCGGTGCCATGGGTAACGACGATCCCCTTGATAGCCGGGTCCTTGGCCAGGGTCTCGCAGCGCCGGGATAGAGTGACCAGATCATCCAGGCTGATGGCGTTGCTGGGCTTCTGCAACACCGACTCCACCTCGACCTCGACAAGGCTCGGCGGCGGAAGTGCGACGCGTTCCAGGAGGGACTCCCCGCTCATCGCCCCAGAAATATTCAAGCCGGACCCGCCCGGCATGCTGGCGATGGTGCCACCCGTCGTCAAAACGATGACCCGTCTCTTCGTCATGATGTTCGACCTCATACCAGCTTGAAGGGCTCGATGTCCCGGAAGATCCCGGTCTTGGTCATATCGCGTCGCAGGACGAAGCGCTCCATGGCCGCCACCGGGTCGACCTGGTCAAGATGATCGAACTCGATCCGCTCCCACTGCTGGCGCGTGACCTTGACGCTGTAGAGATACTGGTCTCGCACGCCGCCGGTGGCGGGGTCGGTCAACTGGCGATAACCGGAGAGGCGAGCCTCCTGCACACTGGGCAGACGCGCGAACACGGCACCCAGCACTCGGAAGGCGATACCGTGGACATGATCACGATAGAGCTTGCGCTGCCCCGTCGCACTCAGCGTACGGGGCGTGAGCCGCAGTTGCTTGGCGGGCATGGTCCAGTAGCGGTCGGGCATCTCGTCTTCGGCGGGCAGGTCGATGTCCACCGCAATGCTGCGATCATCCTGGCCGAGATCGAAATCGATGGCCGTTTCGTGCGGCCAGTCGATTTCCTCGAGACGCTCGCGCAGGGTCTGCTCCATGGCGTCGAGATCGTGCCAGACCGTTTCGGCCTCGCGCTGATGACGCGCAAACTCGGCGGCATCATGCTCCGCCTTGCGCCATTCCCAGGCCCGGTAAGCCTCCTCGAAGCGGGCCTGGCGGTGACGATTCTCCTCTTCCAACCGCTGTCTGGCAGCCGGCCATAGCCGCTGCCACCATTCCGGTTGGAGAATCTCGGCGGGCGCCGGGGGCGGCTGAGAAAAGTCACGGGCTTCATAGCCCATCACATCGGGGAGCGGGGTCTGTTCGTGGAGTCGACCCAGTCGGTCCAGGTCCTCGTTGAGGCGCTGGCAATGGGCCTTCAACTGCTCGCGAAGCGATGACGCGGCATGGCGGCGCAGCACGCGTGCCTCGGCGTCGGTCATGGGGGTGCCGTCAGCATGGAAGTAGCTGAGTCGCCCGTCATCGCTCACGTCGAGCTGGATCGACAGGGTGGCCCCTTCACCAAGCAGGGCATCCAACTCCGCCGAGGCTTTTGATGAAGCGCCTCCTCCTCCGCGACGAGGCGCCTCCTTGCGATCCTGAGTATCAAGCTTCTGCCGAAATGAAAGTCCGGTACCGGGAATTCCCGCGTGGCCATGGACGCCACTCGGCCCGAGGCTCAGGCTCGCCCCTCGCGGGCCAACCGAAAGCCCCAGGCCGCGTTTACTGAGGTTGATGCGTATGCCCGGGGCAAGCGTGATACGTCGCTGGAACCGAAATGCCATCCTCCCTCCCTGAAATCGACACGGTGACTAGCCGACATTGCCAGCAAGACACTAGCCTACACCACTTCAGCCAATCGCTGACCAGGGATCGGCTCGTTTCATGATCAGAGCTCCTGCAGGTGATGCCAACCGGACTCCCGGGAAACAAAAGGCGTAAAAATCGGACGCCTAGGTGTGCCATCGTACCAATGGACTGGATCTTATGACCCATAATGGAGTCAACTGACAAGAAGGCGGAAGCACCCCATATCGGCTCGCCATTTCGACCCTTCAACGAGAAAGCGCTCCTCGACAAGGATCATCCCCCTTCCTGGGCAGAAACGATGCCAGTCTCAGCTGGCCCGCCGGCAATTCCTCGATCACCGATCATGACGAAAACGTGCTCGCATCGGCAATTTCAGACAACCGTTATCACGTCCAGGAAGCTCTGGTTCAGGAGAATCAACATGAAAGAACGCATGCGCCATTTCAGGAAGCCCGCGGTGCTGTTGGCATCGCTGTCGCTGATGAGCCCGGGCTTTGCCCAGATAACCCTGCCGCCGGTTCCCGACACAGAGATCATTACACTCGCTCAAGCCACTGTGTCCGTTGATAAAACAGAGGAAGAACTCCTCGCCGAGCAGCAAGCCAGCGACAAGGCAGAAGCCCTCGCCGATCAGCAAGCCATCCTTCAGGCGGAAGCAGACGCCCTGGCCGAACAGCAGGCCAGCGTGCAGGCTGAGCTCGATGCCCTGGCCGAACAGGAGCCTAGTGATCAGGCCGAGGTAGATGCGCTGGCTGAACAGAAAGCCATCGTTCAGGCCGAGGCCGACGCCCTGGCAAAGCAGCAGGCCAGCCTTCAGGCAGAACTCGACGCCCTGGCAGAACAGCAGGCCACCGCCCAGCAAGAAGCCGATGCCACCGCTCAGGCCGAGGCAGACGCCCTCGCTCAGCAAGAAGCCGATGCCGCCGCCCAGGCCGAGCAGCAAGCCAGCGACAAGGCAGAAGCCGATGCCGCCGCCCAGGCCGAGCAGCAAGCCAGCGACCAGGCAGAAGCCAAGGCAACGGCCCTCGCCGAGCAGCAAGCCAGCGACAAGGCAGAAGCCGATGCCGCCGCCCAGGCCGAGCAGGAAGCCAGCGACCAGGCAGAAGCCAAGGCAGCGGCCCTCGCCGAGCAGCAAGCCAGCGACAAGGCAGAAGCCAAGGCAGCGGCCCTCGCCGAGCAGCAAGCCAGCGACAAGGCAGAAGCC
>JAGXGN010000050.1 GCA_024636705.1 Halomonas sp. | reverse complement strand
GAATGGTGGTGGTCACGCCATGCTCGATGCCGAGTGCCTCATCGAGCACGGTGAGCACCGGCACCAGGCAGTGGGTGGTACAGGAAGCCGCCGAGACGATGCGATGGCCGGGCGCCAGGTGATGGTCGTTGATGCCGGTGACGATGGTGGCATCCACATCGCTCTCGGCCGGCTGGGAGAACAGCAATCGGCCGGCACCGGCGGCGAGGTGACGCTCGGCGGTGGCGCGGTCGCGGAAGCTGCCGGAGCACTCCAGCACCAGATCGATGCCGAGTTCCCGCCAGGGAAGGTGGTCCGGGTCGGGGGCGCAAAGCACCCGGATGGGCCGGCCGTTGACGATCAGTCTGTCACCCTCGACCTCCACCCGGCCGGGGAAGCGGCCGTGGGTGGTATCGTAGCGGGTCAGGTAGGCGATGTTGGCCAGGTCTGAGAGCTCGTTGATCGCCACCACTTCGAGCGCCGACTCGCCACGCTCGACGAGGGCGCGCAGCACGCTCTGGCCGATGCGGCCGTAACCATTGATGGCGATACGGTGTGCCATGGCGGTGGTGGCGTCTCCCTGGGCGGTGAATCAGCAGCCGGGCATTCTATCCCATTTGGCGTCTACAGGCCCAGCAACCGCCAGGCCAGTGGAAACCGACCAGCCAGAGAAACCCGTTGAGTACCGGCATGAAACTCCTTGTCGAGATGAAGGAAAAAACCTCGCCTGGAGGTCTTGAAACGCGGTCCAGCGCTCCTATTTTGCAGAATAGAGGGCGCCTGTCAGCTTCCATCGGCTCCCTTGATCCTAATCTGCTGATGAAGGAGGTGAATGAAGTGTCAAGGAGGAGGGGTCTTCCGCTACCCTTGGGGGATGGTCGAGACACCCATCAACGCAGGGCGTGATCACGCCCGAACGAGAGGATAGCGAGATGACCGATATCGCCAAGCTGCTGGGCGAGGAGGCAGAGGATCTGCTGGGGCATGTCTGCACGGGTATCCCCCGGGATCACCTTCACCTGCCCGGGCCCGATTACATCGACAGGGTCATGGCCGACAGTGATCGCCGGCCCAGTGTGCTGCGCAACATGCAGGCACTCTTCGATCACGGCCGCCTGGCGGGTAGCGGCTACCTCAGCTTCCTGCCCGTGGATCAGGGTGTCGAGCATTCCGCCGGCGCGTCCTTCGCGCCCAACCCGATCTACTTCGACCCGAGCAACATCGTGGAGCTGGCCATCGAGGGCGGTTGCAACGGTGTCGCCTCGACCCTGGGGGTTCTCGGCTCGGTCGCGCGCCGCTATGCCCACAGGATCCCGATGCTGCTCAAGCTCAATCACAACGAATCCCTGACCTATCCCGCCATCTACGACCAGACGCTGTTCGCCCAGGTCGAGCAGGCCTTCGAGATGGGCTGCGTGGCGGTGGGGGCGACCATCTACTTCGGTTCGGCGGATTGTCGGCGCCAGATCACCGAAATCAGCGAGGCCTTCGAACGGGCCCATCAGTTGGGCATGGTCACGGTGCTCTGGGCCTACCTGCGCAATTCGGCCTTCAAGAAGGACGGCACCGACTACCATGTGGCCTCGGACCTCACCGGCCAGGCGATCCATCTGGCCGCCACGATCAAGGCCGATATCGTCAAGCAGAAGCTGGCCGAGAACAACGGTGGCTATCGCGACATCGGCTTCGGCCATACTCACGACAAGGTCTACAACGAACTGACCACGGAGCATCCCGTCGACCTGGCCCGCTATCAGGTCGCCAACTGCTACATGGGACGCGCTGGCCTGATCAACTCCGGCGGCGCCTCGAGCGGTGCCGGCGATCTGGCCCAGGCGGTTCGCACGGCGGTGATCAACAAGCGTGCCGGTGGCATGGGGCTGATCTCCGGCCGCAAGGCGTTCCAGAAGCCCATGGCGGAGGGCGTTCAGCTGCTCAATGCCATCCAGGACGTCTACCTTTCCCCGGATGTGACCATCGCCTGATCCACGCAGCCGCAAGCGGGTGACGTCCGGGCGAGATCCAAACGCAAGGGGCACGGCCATTGGCCGTGCCCCTTGCTCATGAGACCTCATCCTGGATCAGTCGAGGAGTTGGTTGGCCTTGGCAACCAGGTTCTCCACGGTGAAGCCGAAGTGCTTGAAGAGGTCGCCCGCCGGTGCGGATTCCCCGAAGGTCTGCATGCCGATGACGCGGCCACCCAGGCCGACATACTTGTACCAGAGGTCGGGATGGCCGGCCTCGATGGCCAGACGGGCGGTGACATCGGCGGGCAGGACACTCTCGCGATACTCAGTGTCCTGGCCGTCGAAACGATCGGTCGACGGCATGGAGACCACCCGCACGGCACGACCCTGCGTCTCGAGTTCGGCGGCGGCGTCCATGGCCAGGCTGACCTCGGAGCCGGTGGCGATCAGTATCAGCTCGGGTTTCCCCTCGCTGTCCTTCAGGACATAGCCACCATTCTGGATGCAGGCCATTTGCTGCTTGGTGCGTTGCTGATGGGGCAGGGACTGGCGGGAGAGTACCAGGGCCGTGGGTCCGGAGTTGCACTTGATGGCGGCATCCCAGGCGGTGGCGGTTTCCACGGTATCACAGGGGCGCCAGGTGGAGAGATTGGGTGTGGAGCGCAGCGTGGTCAGCTGCTCGATGGGCTGGTGGGTGGGGCCATCCTCGCCCAGGCCGATGGAATCGTGGGTGAAGACGTAGATCACCCGCTTGCCCATCAGCGACGCCATGCGTATCGAGTTGCGCATGTATTCCATGAAGATCAGGAAGGTGGCGCCATAGGGGATGAAGCCGCCGTGGAGCACGATGCCGTTCATGATCGCTCCCATGCCGAACTCGCGCACCCCATAGTGCAGGTAGTTGCCATCCGGCGCCTCGGGACCGATCGCCTTGGCCCCCTTCCAGAAGGTCAGGTTGGAGGGCGCCAGATCGGCACTGCCGCCCAGCAGCTCGGGAAGCTGGGGCCCCATGGCATCGAGACAGTTCAGCGAGGCCTTGCGCGAGGCGATGGATTCGCCCTTTTCCTGCGCCTGCTGGACCATTGCTTCGCTGTGGAACTCGGTAGGAAGCAGGCATTTCGCCCGGCGCTGGAACTCCCTTGCCAGTTCGGGGTGGGCTTCCTGGTAGCGCGCGAAGCGGGCTTGCCAGTCGTTCTGGAGGGCATGCCCCTTCTCGCGGGCATCCCAGCCCTGGTAGACGGGCTCGGGGATATGGAAGGGCGCGTGGGGCCAGCCGAGCTGCTTGCGGGCGGCAGCGACCTCGTCATCACCCAGAGGCGCGCCATGGGCCTCTTCCTTGCCCTGTTTGTTGGGCGCGCCGAAACCGATGATGGTCTTGCAGATGATCAGGCTTGGCTTGTCGTCCTGGCTCCTGGCCAGTTCGATGGCCGCCTTGATTTCCTCGGGATTGTGGCCATCCACCTTGGGTACCACATGCCAGCCATAGGCTTCGAAGCGTTTGGCCGTGTCATCGGTGAACCAGCCCTTGACCTCTCCGTCGATGGAGATCCCGTTGTCATCGTAGAAGGTGATCAGCTTGCCGAGCTGCTGGGTGCCGGCCAGGGAGGCGACCTCGTGGGAGATGCCTTCCATCAGGCAACCATCACCGACGAAGCACCAGGTGTGGTGGTCGACTACGTTATGGCCGGGTCGATTGAACTGGGCGGCAAGGGTCTTCTCGGCGATGGCCATGCCCACGGCATTGGCCAGCCCCTGGCCCAGTGGCCCGGTCGTGGTCTCGACACCGGGGGCATAGCCGTATTCCGGGTGGCCGGCGGTCTTGGAATGCAGCTGGCGGAAGTTCTGGAGTTCCTCCAGTCCCAGCTCGTAGCCGGTCAGGTGGAGTACCGAATACAGCAGCATGGAACCATGACCGTTGGAGAGCACGAAACGATCACGGTCGGGCCACTGGGGGTCTTGCGGATTGTGCTTCAGGTAATCATTCCAGAGCACCTCGGCGATGTCGGCCATGCCCATGGGGGCACCGGGGTGACCGGACTTGGCCTTCTGGACGGCGTCCATGGACAGGGCGCGAATGGCGTTGGCCAGTTCGAATCGGGATGGCATCTGGTAGCTCTCCTCGGCTGCGGCAAAAAGATCGATTCAGCACCGGCCGGAAGCTGGCCGGGCATGCTTGACTGGCTGGAAGCGCCGCTCCCTGTCGGGCGGGCGTCTAAAAAACGGCCTTGTATTGTCGCCGACTTGTCCCGTCGCATCAAATCGCGGATGCCAGTCCGGATGTCAGCGTGTAGACTCTTGACCCCGAATATTGTCGTGATCCCCTGGTAAGGGGTGCAGGACGACGTCAAGGCGCCGTTTCGGCGTCCTGACGATCCAACCCAAGGTCGAGGACGCCATGAGCGAGTACTCCCTGTTTACCTCCGAATCCGTTTCCGAAGGGCACCCGGACAAGATCGCCGACCAGCTCTCCGATGCGGTGCTCGATGCCATCATCGCCCGGGACAAGCATGCACGGGTGGCCTGCGAGACCCTGGTCAAGACAGGGGTGGCCATCATCGCCGGCGAGATCAGTACCTCCGCCTGGGTGGACCTGGAAGAGCTGGTGCGCCGGGTCATCCTGGATATCGGCTATACCTCCTCGGATGTCGGCTTCGATGGCCAGACCTGCGGCGTGCTCAACCTGATCGGCAAGCAGAGCGTCGACATCGCCCAGGGTGTTGACCGCGGCGCCCCCGAGGATCAGGGCGCCGGTGATCAAGGCCTGATGTTCGGCTATGCCACCAACGAGACCGACTCCTACATGCCGGCGCCGATTCACTATGCTCATCGGCTGGTGGAGCGCCAGGCGGAATTGCGCAAGCAGGGGCTCCTGCCCTGGCTGCGTCCCGACGCCAAGAGCCAGGTCACCTTTCGCTATGACGCGAGCGGCAAGCCCAGTGGCGTCGATGCGGTGGTCCTCTCCACCCAGCACGACCCGAGCATCGACCAGCGGGAACTACGCAAGATGGTTCGCCATGAGATCATCGAACAGGTCCTGCCCGGTGAATGGCTGACCGAGAGCACCAAGTACCATATCAATCCGACCGGGAAATTCGTCATCGGCGGCCCCGTCGGCGACTGCGGCCTGACGGGTCGAAAGATCATCGTCGATACCTATGGCGGCATGGCGCGCCATGGCGGTGGTGCCTTCTCCGGCAAGGATCCCTCAAAGGTCGATCGCAGCGCCGCCTATGCAGGACGCTATGTGGCCAAGAACCTGGTCGCCGCCGGCCTGGCTGACAAGTGCGAGATCCAGGTCTCCTATGCCATCGGCGTGGCCGAGCCCACCTCGCTCTCGATCAACACCTTCGGTACCGGACGGATCGACGACGAGCGCATCATCGCCCTGGTTCGCGACCACTTCGACCTGCGGCCCAATGCCATCATCCATATGCTCGACCTGCTGCACCCCATGTATCAGCTGACGGCGGCCTATGGCCATTTCGGTCGCGAGCCCTTCGAGCACACCTATACCTGGACCGATCCTCGTGGCAAGGCACAAAGCGAAACCTTCACGGCCTTCCCCTGGGAGAAGACGGACCGGGCAAGTGCCTTGCGTCAGGCCGCCGGCCTCTAAGGGGCATCAGTTTGCAGGATCCGGCAGGACCGGGAACTAAATTCGCTGCAGGTTGTTATGATCTGCATCGGTTGGACAAGACGTTACGGTTGAGTTGCTGCTGTCCGAGGGGCGCTGCAGTGCCTACTCCAGGCTGGGTTGCCGGGAGGCGCACGAGGCTCGGGCAGGGTGGAATACAGGCAACGGCGCCCATTCCCTGGAATGGAGTAGAACCATGAGCCAACTGGCTTCCACGACCGTCATCCCTGAAGACTTCAAGGTCGCTGACATCACCCTGGCCGATTGGGGTCGTCGCGAGATCCGCATCGCCGAAACCGAGATGCCGGCGCTGATGAAGATCCGCGACAAGTACCGCGCCGAGCAGCCATTGAAGGGCGCGCGTATCGCCGGCTGTATCCACATGACCATCCAGACTGCGGTACTGATAGAGACGCTTATCGATCTGGGCGCCTCGGTGCGGTGGTCGTCCTGCAACATCTTTTCCACCCAGGATCAGGCCGCTGCGGCCATCGCCGCTGCCGGTATCCCGGTATTTGCCTGGAAGGGCGAGACCGAGGAGGAATTCTGGTGGTGTATCGAACAGACCGTGGAAGGGCCCGATGGCTGGACACCCAACATGGTGCTCGACGATGGCGGCGACCTGACGGCCCTTATCCATGATAAGCGTCCGGAGTCGCTGGGGGCCATCCACGGGATTTCCGAGGAGACCACCACGGGCGTTCACCGCCTGCAGGAAATGCTGCGTGACGGCACGCTCAAGATTCCGGCGATCAACGTCAATGACGCCGTGACCAAGTCGAAGAACGACAACAAGTACGGCTGTCGCCATTCATTGAACGATGCCATCAAGCGGGGCATCGACCACCTGCTTGCCGGCAAGCAAGCGCTGGTGGTGGGCTATGGCGATGTCGGCAAGGGCTCGGCGGCCTCCCTTCGCCAGGAAGGCATGATCGTCAAGGTGACCGAGATCGACCCGATCTGTGCCATGCAGGCCTGCATGGATGGCTTCGAGGTGGTCTCTCCCTATGTCGACGGCGTCAATCGCGGCATCGACAGCATCGACCGCGCCCTGCTCCAGAAGATCGATCTGGTGGTGACCTGTACCGGCAACGTCGATGCCTGTGATGCCGCCATGCTGCAGTCGCTGAAGAAGGGCGCCGTGGTCTGCAACATCGGTCACTTCGACAACGAGATCGATACCGCCCACATGCGTCGCCAATGGCACTGGGAAGAGGTCAAGCCCCAGGTGCACAAGGTCTACCGCGACAGCACCCCCGGCGATTTCGACCCCGAAAGCGGCGATTACCTGATCCTGCTCTCCGAGGGTCGCCTGGTGAACCTGGGCAACGCCACGGGTCACCCGTCTCGGATCATGGATGGTTCCTTCGCCAATCAGGTGCTGGCACAGATGCATCTGTTCCAGCAGGGCTTCGCCGACCTGCCAGGCGACCAGCAACGGGCAGCGTTGGCCGTCACCCTGCTGCCACGCCACCTCGACGAGGAAGTGGCCCGCTACATGGTGGAAGGTTTCGGTGGTGTCATCACTCGCATGACGGGGGATCAGGCCGATTACACCGGAGTGCCAGTGGAAGGGCCCTTCAAGCCGGATACCTACCGCTACTAAGCCCTACGGCCTGAACCGAGAGCTCTGGCCGGTCTTACAGCCCGGCCAGGTGCATCATCACGCCGAGATAGAACGGGATCACCAGAGGGGCGGCCAGGGTGGTGACCAGCACCGCCAGGGCACCCTTCCCCGGTGCGATGCCGAGTTCCATGGCCACCACCACCACGTTGGCGGCCATTGGAACCACTCCCACCAGCAGTAGCGCCACCACCAGTTCGGCGGGCACCTCGAAGAAAGCCTGTAGACCGACGACCGCGCCCAGGGCCAGCAATGGCCAGAGACCGTAGCGGATCGCCACACAGGCGGCGATGAAACGCCCGTCGACTTCCCTGATCGTTACCCGACTCAATGTCATGCCGATGATCATCATCCCCAGCAGGGTATAGGTCGCCGGAAACACGGCCATGCCATCGATCACCGCCGCCGGTACTTCCAGTTCAAGGCCGCTGGCCATCAGCGCCGCGAGGAAGGCATAGACGAGCGGCAAGCGCAGGATCTTCATCAGGCTCTGGCGTGCCGAGAACTGTCCACGAGCACTCAGGTAGAATCCCACGGTGAACTCGTAGAGGGTCACCCCGAGCACGCAGAATAGATAGAGGGTCACGCCCTGGGGTGGCAGCAGTACCAGGGCGAGCGGCAGGCCGAAGTAGCCGGTGTTGCCCGTGCCCGAGGAAAAGGCCAGCACGGCACTCTCCTCCGGTGCGAAGCACTGACGCGCCAGGCGGTGGAAGACCAGGGCGACCAGGCTAGAGACGGTGAACAAGGCGAGGGTGAGCAGCAGGTAACTCGGGGTAGGGCCACCGAGTGTCAGGGCGCGAAAGAAAGTCAGCGGGGCGATCAGGTAGATCAGCAGGGTGGCAATGGGACGCGGGTCGATGGCCAGGCGTCGACTGGCCAGCCAACCCAGGGCGACGAAGGCCAGCAGGGTCCACAGCGGTCCCATCAGGGTATCGGGCTCAATGGCGGTCATCTGACGTCCTTGTGTCGAATCCTGGGTCACCGGAAGGCGATCATGCGGGGGCGCGGCAACGTGAAGCAGATCGATACAGCCTGACGGAACTTTCATTGGTCGTGCCACCCAAGTGTCGTCACAATACCGCCAAAATGCATGATTTTCATGAGGTGATTCGATGAGTACGCAGGACCATCCGCTGGGCATCAGCTTCGAGTTCTTCCCCCCCAATTCCGATGCCGGACGGGACAAACTGAACGGGGTCCGTGATGCCCTGGCCGAGCGAAAGCCACGCTTTTTCTCGGTGACCTACGGTGCCGGCGGTTCCACCCAGGATCGAACCCTGCAGACGGTTCGCCAGATACGCCGGTCAGGCATCACCACGGCCCCGCATCTCTCCTGCATCGGTAGCGAGAAGGCTAACCTGAGGGACTTGCTCGCTCGCTACCGCGAGGAGGGAATCGACAGCCTGGTGGCCCTGCGCGGTGACCTGCCCTCGGGCATGGGTGGCATCGGCGAGCTGCGCTATGCCAATGAGCTCGTCGACTTCATCCGCGAGGAGACCGGTGACCACTTCGAGATCGCCGTGGCGGCTTACCCGGAATCCCATCCCCAGGCACCCCACCTTGACCGGGACTTGGAGAACTTCGCACAAAAGATGAAAGCCGGGGCCAACTTCGCCATCACACAGTACTTCTTTACTGCCGACGCCTATTTTTATTTCGTCGACAGGGCTCGGGCGCTCGGTGTCGAGGCACCCATCGTGCCGGGGATCATGCCCATCACCAATTATGCCAAGTTGGCACGTTTCTCGGATGCCTGTGGGGCGGAAATTCCCCGCTGGATCCGCAAGCAGCTCGATGCCTACGGCGACGACAGCGAAGCCATCGCGGCCTTCGGTGAGGACGTCGTCTCGCGACTCTGCCAGCGGCTGCTCGATGGCGGTGCGCCCGGCCTGCACTTCTATACCCTCAACCAGGACAGGCCGGTACTGCGCATTCTCGACAATATCTCGGCCTGAGGCGAGATCCCGGGGAGAACGCAGGGTGCCATGACAGAGGCCCGCCATTGGCGGGGCCTCTGTGTGCTGGTGCGCAAGCGCTGGTGAGGTAAACGCCCCTTCAACCGGAGGCCGGCGCGCTGGCCTTGCCATGCAGCTTGCGCTGCATGACGAACAGTACCACCGCTATGACTAGACCGGCGATGTCGGTGTAGATGCCACCATAGATCATGAAGATGGCACCTATCAGCATCACCAGCCGTGTCCAGGCCTTGACCGGCCCGAAGAACCAGGCTTGTACCATGCCGGACAGCAGCACGATGCCCAGGGTGGCCGTCACCCCCACCCGCAGTATCTGCATCCAGGAGCCTTCCATCAGCATGGCCGGGCTGTAGAAGAACATGAAGGGCACGATGAAGGCCGCCAGGCCGATCTTGAATGACGCCACCGAGGTGCCCATGGCATTGGCACCGGGGATGCCCGCCGCGGCCACGGCAGAAACCATCAGCACCAGGTCGGCGGGTGAGAGTTTGCTGCGTACCTGGCGATGACACCAGGAGAGCACGATGCCGGCACCGGTGGCCAGAAGCAGCGGATAGCCGAAGTGCCAGGTCTCGGTCTGTGGATCGATGCGCATGGCACCGCCACTGATTTCCTGTTGCATCAGGTAGACCTGAAGCAGGGCATAGGCAGCAGTGTCCGGGAACCCGCCTGCTTTCGGTCAGCAACCGTGCGGCCATCCGCACAGTCGGGGGTCGGCAATTCCTTCGATCATCATCGATTTCCCGGATCAAGGATCCTGACCGGCTGGATGTCCTGGCGCTGGGGTTCCTCGTCGGGCCGGTTGACCCGCGTTTCGAGTTCGGTCAATACCGCGTCCTTGATGGGCAGCTGCTCGAAGAAATCGCAACTGACGCAGTCCCGGTAACGGATATTGTGCTGTTCCCAGGTGCGGATGCGGTCCATCTCGGCACAGCGAGGGCAGATGGCACCGGCAATAAAACGTTTTTGAATGGCCATGAGGCCTCCTGCTGACTCCCTGCCGGGGTTGGGAGTCCCCGGCAGGCGTTAGGGTGTAACGGTGATGCGTCAGGCGGCACGGATGCCGGAGTGGCGAAGCAATGGCTCGACGCTGGGGTCGCGTCCGCGGAAGGCCCGGAAGAGCTCGGCGGCATCCCGTGAACCACCCGGCTCGAGGATCTCGGTGCGAAAGCGCCTGCCGGTCTCGGGATCGAAGACCCCGGCTTCCTCGAAGGCGCTCCAGGCATCCGCAGAAAGCACCTCGGCCCACTTGTAACTGTAGTAGCCCGCGGCATAGCCCCCGGCGAAGACATGACCGAAGCCGTTCTGGAAACGGTTGAAGCGGACTCGCGGCACCACCGAGATGCCACGACGCACCTCGTCCAGCAGGACCTGTATCTCGCCGGCAGTGGGAGCAGAGAGCTCATGGTGCAGGCGGAAGTCGAACAACGAGAATTCCAGTTGGCGCACCATGTCCATGGCCGACTGGAAGTTGCGGGCGGACTGAAGTCGCTCCAACAGGGTGTCGGGCAGCGATTGGCCGCTATCCACATGGCCGGCGATCAGGTCGAGACCCTCGCGCTCCCAGCAGAAGTTTTCCATGAACTGGCTGGGCAGCTCCACGGCATCCCAGGCCACGCCGTTGATGCCGGAAATGTCGGCGATGGTCTGGCGGGTCAGCATGTGGTGCAGGCCGTGGCCGAACTCGTGGAACAGGGTGGTGACCTCGTCATGCGTCAGCAGCGCCGGTGCCTCGCCAACCGGCCGGGTGAAGTTGCAGGTCAGGTAGGCCACGGGTAGCTGCAGTTCGCCTTCCTCCAGGCGGCGTACCCGGCATTCATCCATCCAGGCACCGCCCCGCTTGCCTTCCCGGGCGTAGAGGTCGAGATAGAACCCGGCGATGGGCGAACCCGCTTCCATGATCCGGAAATAGCGCACATCGGGATGGTAACGCGGTGCCTGGGTATCCTCTTCGAAGGTCACGCCATAGAGGCGCTCGACCACCCGGAAGAGGCCATCCACCACCCGTGGCGCGGGGAAGTAGGGACGCAGCTGCTCATCCGAGATGGAATGGCGTGCTTCGCGGAGTTTCTCGCTGGCATAGCCGATGTCCCAGGGGGCCAGCTCGATCATGCCGAGCTCTTCGCGGGCATAGGCCTCCAGCTCGGCGAATTCCTCCCTGGCCTGGGGCAGGGCGCGGGTGGCCAGATCCTCGAGGAAGTCCAGCACCTGGCGGGGCGAATCGGCCATCTTGGTGGCCAGGGAATAGTCGGCATAGGTCGCGAAGCCCAGCAAGCCGGCCAGCTCATGGCGCAGCGCCAGGATCTCCTCCATGATCGGGGCGTTGTCGAACTCCCTGGCCTGTGGACCCTGGTCCGAGGCGCGGGTGACGAAGGCGGTATAGACCTCGCGCCGCAGTTCCCGGTCATTGGCGTAGGTCATCACGGGGAAGAAGCTGGGGAAATCCAGGGTGATGCGGTATCCCTCAAGGCCCTTGGCCTCGGCATTGGCCTGCAGGCTGGCGAGGGCGCTCTCAGGCAGGCCGGCGAGTCGGCGGTCATCGACGAGGTCCAGTTGCCAGGCCTGGGTGGCATCGAGCAACTGGTTGGAGAAGGTGTTGCCGAGCTCGGACAGCCGGGCCTTGATCTCGCCGTAGCGGCGCTTGCTCTCCTCGGGGAGGTCGACACCCGCCAGGCGGAAATCTCGCAGCGTATGGTCGATCGTGCGTTTCTGGTTCTCGTCCAGGGTGGCCCAGGCGGGACCCTCTTTCAGGGCCTGCCAGGCGCGGAAGAGGCCTTCATGTTGCCCCATCCAGGTGCTGTACTCGGAGAGTTTGGCCAGGCAGGCCTGGTAGGCCTCGCGCAGTTCCGGGTTGTTCATGGTGCCGTTGAGGTGGGAGACCGGCGACCAGGCGCGCGCGAGGCGATCATTCAGGGCTTCCAGGGGAACGGCTAGGGTGTCCCAGGTCGGCGACTGCTGGCCGGCCTGAGAAACCAGACGTTCGATGGCGGTTCGGTTTTCCGCCAGCAGTTCTTCCACGGCGGGGACCACATGCTCGGGGCGAATGTCGGCCAAGGGTGGCAGGTCGTGGGAGTCGAGCAGTGGATTGCGGGGCATGCGTACCTCGGGACGTTTCGTGAAAAGAGTCTGTTGTTAGATGCGGGCGGCTGGCGGAGGTTTCAATCTCGAGGCTGCCGACGCTGATACTATGATGAAAACACGTTTGACACAGCGGACATCCGACGACAAGAGGTGAGTGATGAGCGAGACAGTCGACAATCGGCGCGGGGCCCTCCAGCCCGGAGCCATCCGGTCCTGGAAAGGTATCGAGCCACGCTTGGGAAAGCGAGTCTATATCGATCCGGCCTGCATGGTACTGGGCGATGTGGTGCTGGGTGACGACTGTTCCGTGTGGCCCATGGCGGTGATCCGGGGTGACATGCATCGTATCCGCATCGGTGCAGGAACCAGCGTCCAGGATGGTTGCGTGCTGCACATCACCCATGCCAGCGATTTCAATCCTGACGGCTTCGCCCTGACGATCGGCGAGGAGGTGACCATCGGCCACAAGGCGATCCTGCACGGCTGTACCCTGGGTAACCGTATCCTGGTCGGCATGGGTGCCATCGTCATGGATGGTGCCGTCGTGGAGGAGGAGGTCATCATCGCCGCCGGCGCCGTGGTGCCGCCGGGTAAGCGCTTGTCGAACGGCCATGTCTATGCCGGCAACCCGGCCCGGCCCCTGCGGGCCCTCAAGGAAAAGGAACGTGCCTTCTTCGCCTATACCGCCGGGAATTACGTGAAGCTCAAGGACGAGTACCTCGCCCTTACTGCTGCTGGCTGAATCAGGGCCGGGGTCTCTGGCGGTAGTCCTCGGCCTTGAGGCCGTACTTCCTGAGCTTGTCGTAAAGGGTCTTGCGGGGCAGCCTGAGGGTCTTCGACCTTGGTCGCGGCGATGACGCGTATGTCCAGGGGAACCGATGCGTTGGAACCCAGCCGCTCGACGGATCTTTCCTGAAGCACGCGCAGCAGCTTGACCTGTAGTGACAGCGGCATCGATTCGATCTCATCGAGGAAGACGGTGCCACCCTCGGCATGTTCGAATTTGCCGATTCGCCGTTCATGAGCACCGGTGAAGGCCCCCTTCTCATGGCCGAACAACTCGGATTCGATGATGCTCTCCGGGACGGCGCCGCAGTTGATGGCCACGAAGGGTCGACCGCTGCGTGCGCTGCGCTCATGGATGGCGCGTGCCACCAGGTCCTTGCCCGTGCCGGTCTCGCCGAAGACCAGCACATCCGTCTCGACCTGACTGATGCGCTGGACCATGGAGGCCAGGCGTTGCATGACCTCTGTGCGTCCCAGTACCCGCGGGCCAGGCGCGTTCTGATGGGCTTCCAGTTCCGCCTTGAGTCGACGATTCTCCAGGCTCAGGCGGCGCTTCTCCACCCCTCGGCGCACCACTTCCACCAGCCGTTCACTGGCGAAGGGCTTCCGCGGCATTAGCGAAGGACTCTGGCGCATAGCCGGCCAGCTCCAGGGTCTGGCCGGCGGTGATCCGCAGATGGGGCTCGTCGTCGATGATCTTCACCGGGGTCGCCGCCGATTCATGCATGGGAAGAGCTCTCCTGGGGGTCGGCCTCGTCTGCCCACCGGGCCTGGTGGTAAAGCGGCAGGGTAATGGTGAAGAGGGCACAGCCACCCTGGCGGTGGCCTGCGCGGAGGCGACCGCCCAGGTCGTCGATGATGCGCGAGGAGATCGACAGCCCCAGTCCCAGGCCGCTTCCCCTGGACTTGGTGGTGAAAAATGGCTCGAAGACCCTCTCCAGATTGTCGTCGCCGATGCCCGGGCCGTTGTCGCCGACCTCGATCTTAACGTTGTCACCCGACGCCGCGAAGGAGAGTATCAGGCGCGGATCGCGGACGCCTGCCATCGCCTGAAGGGCATTGCCGATCAGGTTGACCAGTACCTGCTCGAGACGAACGGTGTCGGCGAGCACATGGATATCCTCGCTGCCCCAGTGGCGTTCCACCTGGACCCCGGCATTGTCGAGCCGGGAGTGAAAGAGCCTCAGGGCATAGTCGAAACAGGAGGCGACGGAGACGGCGCTGAGGGTTTCGCTGCTCTTGCGCGAGAACTGCCGTAGCTGAGCACTGATCTCGGCCATGCGGCCGGTGAGCTCGATAATCTGTGCCAGGTTGTGATCCGCGTCCTGGTGACGCTGGCGCTCGATGAAGCGGCGGGCATTCTCGGCATAGGCTTGAATGGCGGCGAGGGGCTGATTGAGTTCGTGGTTGATGCCGGCAGCCAGTTGGCCCAGGACGGCCAGCTTGGCGGCCTGGACCAGTTCGTCGCGGGTCTGACGGAGGTTGGCCTCGGCACGGCGACGTTCGTCGATCTCGGTGGAGAGGCGCCGGTTGGTCTCGACGAGGTCCCGGGTGCGTCTCTCCACGTTGCGTTCGAGCTGGTCCCGGGTGCGGGCCAGGGTCCGGCGTTCACGCTCGCGGCGAAGGCGAAGTCGTTGCCAGCCGATCCCACCGAGGAGAATGGCGAACCCGTAGAAGCCACCGGCGAACGCGGCGGAGAACCATTGGGCACGTATCACCGGGGTCAGTGGCTTGAGGATATGCATGTCCCATCCGAAGTCGTCGAGCGGCTGTGACTGACTGAAATAGCGGCCGTCTGCCAGGGGCCCCTGGGTGAAGGTCACCACTCGGCTGGGGGTGTCGCGTCCTCATCTCGGCGAATCGGGGCGGTCATGCCACTGCTCCTGGCGGTGGGAGAAGGGGAGAAAATCATGCCGTGAAAGTCAGGGCTCAACCGGTATATTACCTTCCTTGCCCCGTCGTTCGCTCTTGCCGTCGACGTCAACGACGTGTATGGGTCAGTGCTGACACGCAATGTCTCGCGCCAGCCGGTCCTGATGTCGTCGGTGCTGTTTCGACGGGGCGAGAACCGCTACGCTGTGCGCACCAACGAGGACGCCCTAGATGACACCCGTCAAGTGTTACCCGAGTAAACCCGAGAAAGTCTACTTCTTCGGCACCTGTCTGATCGATATGTTCTACCCCGAGGCAGGGTTGGATGCCATTCGCCTGCTGGAGCGGGAAGGTATCGAGGTGATCTTTCCCGAGGATCAGACCTGCTGCGGCCAGCCGGCCCATACCTCGGGCTATCAGTCACAGTGCCGGGCCGTGGCTCTCGCCCAGCTAGACCTCTTTCCCGATCCTTGGCCAATCGTTGTTCCCTCGGGCTCCTGTGGTGGCATGATGAGCACCCATTATCCCCATCTGTTTGCTGGCACCGAGCATGAGGCCAGGGCGAAGGATGTGGCAGGCCGGGTCTTCGAGCTGACCGAGTTCCTGGTGCATGTCTGTCACCTGAAGCTCGATGACAGGGGGGAGCCCCAGAAGCTGGCCATGCACACCTCCTGTAGCGCTCGGCGCGAGATGGGGCTGGCCGAGACAGGACCGGCGCTGCTTGCCCAGCTAGGTCAGGTGGAACTGGTTGAACAGGCCCGGACTGCCGAGTGCTGCGGTTTCGGCGGGACCTTTGCCGTCCGGCATCCCGAAGTCTCCGCGGCCATGGTGGAAGACAAGACCCAGGCCATCGAGGCGGCTGGTGCCGAGCACTTCGTCACCTCGGACTGTGGTTGCCTGATGAACATCGCCGGCCGCTTCGACCATCGGAAGGCGTCGGTCAAGGGCGAGCACATTGCCAGCTATCTTTGGCGGAGGACGTCATGAGCGTTCAGAGCGAACCCGTTCAAACCTTCACGCCTGGCGAGTTTCATCGTCAGGCCCATGATGCCCTGGGTAACCCTCAGATCCGGTCCAACTTCCGCAAGGCCATGGATGGTTTGATGGCCAAGCGGCGGGATGTCTTCAGTGACTGGGATCTCGAGGTGCTGCGCGACCTGGGTGCCAATATCCGCATGAGGGCGCTGGCGAAGCTGCCCGATCTGCTTGAGCAGTTGGAGGCCAACTGCCAGGCCAATGGCATCCGGGTGCACTGGGCCGAGGACGGCGACGAGGCCTGTCGTATCGTTGGTGAGATCTGCGAGGCACGCGGCGCAAAGGCGGTCATCAAGGGCAAGTCGATGGTGTCCGAGGAAATGCACCTCAACGAGCACCTCGAGGCAGCGGGCATCGAGGCGCTGGAGTCAGACCTCGGGGAGTATCTGGTGCAGCTCAACCGGCAGACGCCTTCCCATATCATCATGCCGGCGATCCACCTCAATACCGACGAGATCGCCGATATCATGCATGACAAGACCGGGATCGAGAGGACCCGTGATGCCGACGCCATGACGGCCGCGGCCCGCCTCCAGCTCCGCAAACGATTCATGAATGCCGACGTGGGAGTCTCCGGGGTCAACTTCGCCGTGGCCGAGACCGGCACCCTCTGCCTAGTGGAGAATGAAGGCAATGGCCGCATGACCACGACGGTTCCCCCGGTACACATTGCCGTGACAGGCATCGAGAAGGTCGTGGAACACCTTCGCGATGTTCCGCCGCTCTATGCCTTGCTCACCCGCTCGGCGACCGGGCAGCATGTCACCACCTACTTCAACATGATCGGCTCGCCGCGAAAGCCCGGTGAACACGATGGGCCGGAGGAGGTTCACCTGGTGCTGGTCGACAACGGCCGCTCACGCATCTATCAGGATGATGAACTCCTCGATACCTTGCGCTGCATCCGCTGCGGGGCCTGCATGAACCACTGTCCGGTCTATACCCGGGTCGGTGGCCATACCTATGGTACGACCTATCCCGGTCCCATCGGCAGCATCCTGATGCCCCACATCATGGGGTTGGAGGCGACCAAGGACCTGCCCACGGCATCCAGCCTATGTGGGGCCTGTGGCGAGGTCTGCCCGGTGAAGATTCCCATTCCGGATCTGCTGGTTCGGCTGCGCAAGGAATCCGTGGGTGAGGGGCGAGGCAATGTGGCCGGCGCCGGCACCAAGCGGTCCAAGAAGGAGGCGGCGGCCTGGAAGGCGTTCCAGTGGCTCGCCACCCATCCCTTCGTCTGGCGTGTCGGTACTTCAGTGGCCGGCAAGCTCAGGGCCCTGACCCCCTCCCGTCTGGGTGTCTGGACCGACTACCGGACAGCCCCCAAGCCGGCCGGTACCACCCTGCATGCGCTGGTCAAGCGTCATCAGGCGAACAAGACTCACGGGGAGGATCGCTGATGAGTGCCCGCGATGCCATCCTCAAGCGATTGAAAGAGCGCAGCGACGGTCCGCTGTCGGTGCCCGAGAGCGACTTCAGCGTGGTGACCCATCGCGGTTGGAGCCGAGAGGAGCGTCTCGAGCGCTTCGAACGCTTGATTTCCTCGGTGCATGGTGAGGTCGTCCATACGACCTCGGCGGAATGGACCCTTGCCCTCGCCGAGGTGCTGCAACGCAAGAAAATCCGGCGGCTGGCGCTGGGGCGCGACCATCCGGTGGCCGCCGAGGCGCGTGAGGCCCTGGGCGATGCCGAGGTCGAACTGGTGGATGTGGATCGTGACATCGAGTCCTGGCAGCGGGAGCAGTTCGAGACGGTCGATGCCGGGCTTACCTCCACCCGCGGCGCTATCGCCGAGACCGGCAGCCTCTGGCTCTGGCCGACGGCCGATGAGCCCCGACAGATCAGCCTGGTGCCGTCGATGCATATTGCCGTTCTGGATGCCGAGCGTATCGAGGACACCTTCTTCGATGTGATCGAGAATAACGCCTGGGCAGGCGGGATGCCGACCAATGCCCTGCTGATCTCCGGCCCCAGCAAGACTGCCGATATCGAGCAGACGCTGGTCTATGGCGTCCATGGTCCACGCGAACTGGTGGTGCTTCTGCGCCATCCCCGGGAGCCGACATGACGGAACAGGATACGGCTGTCTGGCAGGCGCTGAAGGCGGTGTTGTCCAGGGTGATCCCGAGCGAGCGGCTCTTCGACGATCCGCTGCATACCCTGGCCTACGGCAGCGATGCCAGTTTCTATCGGATGATCCCCAAACTGGTGGTCCGCCCCGAGAGCGAAGATGAGTTGCAGGCAGTGTTGACCGAGTGTCGGTCACGCCGATTGCCGGTGACCTTTCGGGCGGCCGGGACCTCGCTTTCCGGCCAGGCGGTGACCGATTCGGTGCTGATCCAGTTCGGGCGTGGCTGGCGTGGCCATGAAATCCTCGACGAGGGCAGGGCAATACGTTTGCAGCCCGGCGTCATCGGTGCCCGCGCCAATGCCTTGCTGGCCCCCTATCAGCGCAAGATCGGGCCGGACCCGGCCTCGATCAACAGCTGCATGATCGGTGGCATCGCCGCCAACAATGCCTCAGGCATGTGTTGCGGCACCGCACAGAACAGCTACCGCACGGTGCGCGACATCCGCGTGATCCTGGCCGATGGCGCCCTGCTGGATACGGCAGATCCCGAGAGCGTGGCCGCCTTCCGGGAGTCCCATGGCGAGTTGCTCACTGGTCTCGAGCGCCTGTCCTCCCGGACCCGCGCCGACGATGCGCTGGCCGAGAAGATCCGCCACAAGTATCGGCTCAAGAATACGACCGGCTATGCACTAAACAGCCTGGTGGACTACGAGGATGGTATCGAGATCCTCAAGCATCTGATGATCGGTTCCGAAGGCACCCTGGGCTTCATCAGTACCATCACCTACGACAGTGTGGTCGACGAACCCGAGAAGGTAGCGGCACTAGCCTTCTTCCCCGATATGGCCACCACCTGCCGGGCGACCATTGCCCTCAAGCAGGCGCCCGTCTCGGCCGTGGAGTTGATGGATCGCGCCGCGCTGCGCTCGGTGGAGAGCCAGCCGAAAATGCCGGAGGTGCTCAGGACCCTGCCCGAGGGGGCGGCGGCGCTCTTGATCGATGTGCGTGGCAACGACGATGGCGAGCTCGAAGCACGCATGCAGGCGGTGCAGGAAACGCTCGAGGGCATCCAGACCCTGGAGCCTGTCGCCTTCACTCGCGACGCCGACACCTACGCCCTTTACTGGAAGATTCGCAAGGGTCTCTTCCCGGCGGTTGGAGCGGTGCGCGAGACCGGCACCACGGTGATCATCGAGGATGTGGCCTTTCCCATCGAACGGCTGGACGAGGGCGTGCTGGCGCTCACCGAGACGTTTCAAAGGCATGGTTACCAGGAGGCAATCCTCTTCGGTCATGCCCTGGAGGGTAACCTGCACTTCGTCTTTCCCCAGGGGTTCGAGAAAGCCGGTGAAGTGGAACGCTACCAGGCGCTGATGGATGACGTGGCCCAACTGGTGGGCGTCGAGTTCGGGGGTTCACTCAAGGCGGAGCACGGAACAGGGCGCAATATGGCCCCCTATGTCGAGCTTGAATGGGGTGCCGATGCCTATGCCCTGATGTGGGAGATCAAGGCCCTGTTCGACCCCGATAACCTGCTTAACCCGGAGGTCATCCTCAGCCGCAATCCGACGATCCACCTGGAGAACCTCAAGCCGCTGCCCGCCGTGCATGAACTGGTCGACAAGTGCATCGAATGTGGCTTCTGTGAGGTGGTCTGTCCCTCGAAAAATCTGACCCTCACGCCGCGTCAGCGAATCGTGGTGTCTCGTGAGATGGCGAGGCTCGAGGCCATGGGCGAGTCGATCTCCGATGAGAATTCGGTGCGTCTGGACAGACTGCGTCAGGATTATCGCTACGCCGGTGACGAGACCTGCGCCGGCGATGGCCTGTGCGCGACTCAGTGCCCGGTAGGCATCAATACCGGCGATCTGACAAAGGAACATCGTCGTGACAAGGGCCTGAAGCACGCGGGGATGACCCACCGTATCGGCGAAAACTTCGCCGTTGGTACCCGCCTGGCGCGAGGGGGTCTCGCCGCCGCGGGTGCGGCACGCGCGGTTCTCGGTACCAACATCATGAACCGGATCAGTACCGGCGCCAGACGACTCAGTGGCGATCGTCTCCCGCAATGGAGCCCGGCCCTGCCCAAGCCGTCACCGATTCGGGTGTTGAAGCCTGCCGTCATGGAGGGATCGACCCGGGAGAAGGTGGTGTATATGCCCGCCTGCGCCACCCGTATCTTCGGTGTCTCCCACGACGATAAAGAAGAGTCACGCTCGATCATGGAGATCACCCTGGCCTTGCTCGACAAGGCAGGTTTTGAGGTGATCCTGCCTGACAGGATCAATCATCTCTGTTGTGGCATGGCCTTCAAGTCCAAGGGGCAATTCGATGAGTCGGCCAGCAAGGCAGGGGAAGTCAACCGTGAGCTGCTGGTAGCCAGCCAGAACGGGCGTTATCCGGTGCTCTTCGATACCAGTCCCTGCGTCTTGCACATCGAGCCGTATCTGGACGAGCGGTTGTCCCTGATGGAGCCTGTCGCCTTTGCGCATGACCATCTGCTGCCACGGCTGGCGGTCTCGCCATTGGCAGAGCGAATTGCGATTCACGTGACCTGTTCCAGTATCAAGATGGGACTGACCGACAAGTTCCTGGCACTGGCTCGGGCCTGCGCTACCGATATAGTCGTGCCTGCTGACATCCATTGTTGTGGCTTTGCCGGCGACAAGGGGTTCAATACACCCGAGCTCAATGCGTCGGCCCTGGAGGGCCTGGCCGAACAGGTCCAGGGATGCAGTGCCGGCTACTCCAATTCGCGTACCTGCGAGATCGGCTTGAGCGAGCATGGCGGCATTCCCTACCGGTCGATACTGTCGCTGCTGGATAGGGCAAGCCAGCCCGCCTGAAACTTTTCCCCCAGGCGCTCTTGCGCCTGT